>DLGS01000442.1 GCA_002482815.1 Bacteroidetes bacterium UBA7688 | reverse complement strand
AACCAAGGTCACTGCATCATCCCATGGGTGTTTCCCTTTTGGTGTATAAACGGCTATTTTCGGCGCCTTCTCCAGTTTGATAATATCTTCGTTATTGTCTGCAGCACTTATTTTTTCAACAATACCCAGATATTGTGCATCGCTGATGACATCATAATTGACACCTCGCAATTTACACATCCGCTCAATGGGTTCATTTTGCTCGATTGCAAAACTTCCTCCGCGATAATTCAACAACCAGTCAACGGAAATGTTCAGTTTTAGGGAAGCAAATGCAACACCATAAGCTTTAAGATGTTGTTGCTGACCTTCGGCATCCATCGGAATAAAGATGCGCGCAGCAATCACATCGGGTAAAAAACCACAAATGAAAAGAAGGAGAAACAGGATATTTTTTTTCACAGTAAAACCAGGGTTAAAGTTGGCATCAGGTGCCAAATTAGCACAAATACTTTTTACGAAATTATAAAGTTGTTCCTTCCTACATTTGCTACACTTTTCAGCGTACCGATAAATATGTCTTCATACAATAATATGCGTGCTATGCGCGCACTGACCAAGGCCAGCCTCCAATCTATTTTAAAAAGCCCCTCGGCAGTTGTTTTCAGCATTGCATTTCCACTCGTTTTTATTGTAGCTTTTGGTTTTTTGGGTGGCAGCAAAGGGTTTAATGTAAAAGTGGCCAAATCTGTCAAATGTGACACGACCAATGAATTGTACAAAACGCTGAAAGACAATAAATCTATCAGTTGGGTTAATGTAAAAGACAATACCGAATTACAAAAAGCAATTAAAAGCGGAGATATTGCGGCAGTAATTGACATTCAGACACAGAAAATGCTTTTCCCGGCTTACAAAGTAGAATTGAGCGGAGCAGAAGCGCAGGCGGATAAATTGAATCAGTTACGCTCTATTATCAACGAAACCGTACAGAATTTAAATCCTGAAATTGCACAAAAAATCTCAGAACAGGCATCAGTAACGATAACTGCAACAAAAATGCGGGAATTTAAAACCATAGACTTTATCCTGCCGGGCCAATTAGGATTTTCATTGCTGGCTGGAAGTGTATTCGGGACAGCCTTTATTTTCTTCAATATGCGCCAGACATTGGTTTTGAAAAGGTTTTTCGCCACACCGGTTCGTCGTGAAGTGATCGTGCTGAGTGAAGGTTTTGCCAGGTTGGTTTTCCAGATTATTACTGCCTTTATCATTATCGGAGTCGGGTATTTCATTTTCGATTACCACCTGATACACGGCTGGGGCACGGTTTTGCAGATGTTATTTTTATGTGTGATTGGAGTGATGGTCTTTATGGGTTTTGGTTTTAGTGTAAGCGGGCTGGCAAAAAGCGAATCCTCTATTCCTCCTTTAGCAAACATCATTACGATGCCACAATTTTTGCTGGCTGGCACTTTCTTTTCTATCAGCAATTTCCCTAAATGGCTGCAATACATCAGTAATGCAATGCCGCTCACCTACCTGAACGATGCTTTGCGCAGAACAGCTTTTGATGGCGCTAACCTTTGGGATTTACGTGTGGACATTATAGTTTTGCTGGCTTGGGGAGTAGTTGTTTACATCCTTGCAGGTAAGGTTTTCAAGTGGGAATAATTCATTTTAAAGACAACATTTCAGACGATTAATTTATGGCTACAGTAAAATTTGCAATTATTGGTTTGGGAAATATTGGCAAGCGTCATGCTGAGCATATCCTTCATCATCCCAATGCTGAACTTGTGGCTGTTTGTGATATTGATGCTGCTAAAGCTGCCAATTATACCGTACCTTTTTTCAACTCAATTGAGGAACTTTTACAAAATTCAGATGCTGATGTGCTCTGCGTTTGTACCCCAAATTATCTGCACGAACCGCATACAATTGCCGCCCTGAATGCAGGGTTAAATGTTGTGGTAGAAAAACCAATGGCATTGAGCACACTGGAATGTGATAATATGATTGAAGTGGCCAATAAAACAGGAAAGACCATATTTGCTGTCAAACAAAACCGATACAATCCTCCGGTGGTGGCGGTGAAGAAGCTGGTTGAAGATGAGAGGCTTGGTAAGATCTTTATGGTGCAGGTCAATTGTTTCTGGAACCGTGGTGATGCCTATTATTCCGAAAGCGACTGGCGCGGAAAAAAAGCTAAAGATGGAGGTTGTTTGTTCACGCAATTCAGTCATTTTGTAGATATTCTTTACTATCTGAACGGCAGCATTGACAAGGCAGCAGGCAGCATTGCTAATTTTGCGCATCATCACAATACTGAATTTGAAGACACCGGAAGTTTTGTTTTAAATGCAAGCAACGGTTCCATTGTCAATTTTAATTTTACTACCTGCTCTTACGAAAAGAATATGGAAGGCGCTATTACTCTATTTGCAGAAAACGGAACCATAAAAATCGGTGGTCAATACCTGAATACCATCGAATACCAGCAAATAAAAGGAGAAGCGATTCCTGCAATCAATATTACTGCCAAAAACAACGACTATGGTTTGTACCAGGGCTCAATGAGTAATCATGATAAACTGATAGACAATGTTGTGGAAGTGCTCTTGAACGGGGAGAAAATAATGACCACCGCGGAAGAAGGCAAAGAAGTGGTCCGTATGATAGAGTTAATGTACCAGTCGGTATAACCCTAAACTGATTTTTGTCAGATTAGCGGCTCTTCCTCATTCATCAAAATCAGCGCAAAAATGCCATAATTCACGATATCGGCAAAGTTTGCATCAGCTCCTTCTGAAACCTTAACAGCACCATCATTGGCGATAATCTGGCGGATGCGCAATAATTTAACCAGAATCAAATCCACAAAAGAGGCCTGCGACATGGCTCTCCAGGCTTCACCATAATCATGATTTTTCTTTAGCATCAAGGCTTCAATTTCTGCCGCCCTTTGCTCATAAAGTTCCTTTGCCGTATCTGCAGAAAGGTCAATGTCTGCATCCTTCGGCAAGAAATGCTGAATCAGGGCAATAATCCCATAATTCACAATACCCACGAATTCACTCTCAATCGAATCATCAATCATTTGAGATTCCATTTCCTGAATCTGACGGATGCGCCAGGCTTTTATATAAATCTGATCGACAATAGAAATAGAACGCAAAACCCGCCATGAAGTTCCGTAATCAGCCGCTTTTCTGACGTACAAATCTTTGCAACGGGCAACTACAGCGTGATATTGGTGTAATGTTATCTCAGATGAATTCATTTTGTTTTTTATTTGCGGCTACCTTTGTTGTTCACGTATTATGTGTGTATCCAATGAGTTTCAAAAATACACTTTTACCGGTTTCCAATTTGCTGCAAAGTAAAGGAAACTTGCTCGACCTTACAAGACCACTTGTAATGGGAATTATAAATGTCACGCCGGACAGTTTTTTTGCGGGCAGCCGCCGGCAAAATACAGTCGATATTTTACGGCAGGCAGAAAAAATGATCAGTGAAGGCGCTTCCATTCTGGATATTGGAGGCGCTTCTACCCGACCAGGTGCTGCCGAGGTTTCTGAACAGGAAGAACTGGATAGGGTTATTCCCGCTTTCGAAACGATTCACAAGCAGTTTCCTGAAATATGGCTGTCAACTGATACTTATCGCTCAAAAGTTGCAAAAAACGCCGTAGAAGCGGGCTCGTCCATTATAAATGACATCAGCGGAGGATTGTTTGATGAAAATATGCTTCCAACAGTTGTAGCTTTAAAGGTTCCCTACATTGCAATGCACCTGAAAGGACCAATCCAAACAATGCATAAAAATCCGGAGTATAAAAATGTTACCCTTGAAGTGTTGCAGGATTTCGGAAACATTGTTGACCGTTGTAATAAAGCCGGAATTTTCGATGTTATTCTTGACCCGGGTTTTGGTTTTGCCAAAAATATCGGTCACAATTTTGAATTATTGAATAATATGGCACAATTACGTCAGCTGGGTAAACCAATTCTTGCCGGAATTTCAAGAAAATCTATGATTTATAAAACCTTGAATACTGATGCTGCAAATGCATTGAATGGTACTACGGCCTTAAATATGATTGCTTTGCAGCAAGGTGCCAATATATTACGGGTTCACGATGTAAAAGAAGCGAAGGAAACCATCCAGCTTTTTGAGATGTTGGGTAAATAAAAAAGCTGCTCTCTAAAGAACAGCTTCTCAATCTAAAATTAAACAATTAATTATTTTGCAACACTTCTTACCTGATTCATCAATTGCATCAGTTTTTCTTCGTCATTATCTCGAACGTTGGTAATTAGATTTTCCACGATAAAAATTTTATCGTGAAGGCTTAGTGAGTTTAAATTAGCTAACAAGTTAGCCATTTTGGTTGTATCCATTTCCGATAGTGAGTTTAAAAGTTCGTTTCATTAAACATCCTCCTTTAGTTCTAACAAAAACTGTGCCACAAATTTCAATTTCTATCAAATTAAAAAATAACACATTTAAATATACTTTATCTTTAAAAGATAAACAACCACGCAATTTTAAATATCCGCACTTTTATCTTTACTCCATTTAATTGTCAAAATAAAAATTCTATCTTTCGCCAATGTTCGATCATCTGTTCAGAAAGAAATCTATTCATCAGATACAAAAAGACGCTGAGGCTGGCTTTAGCGATGGCGAAACCACAGGATTGCACCGCATCCTTACCGTTCGCGACCTTACTTTTTTTGGTATGGCTGCTATTATAGGCGCAGGTATATTCAGTACAATTGGCTCGGCCTGTTTCAATGGCGGCCCTGCGGTTATCTGGTTATTTGTAGGGATAGCCATCACTTGTGGATTTTCAGCTTTATGCTATGCAGAAATGGCCTCAAGAATACCGGTTGCAGGTAGTGCCTATACCTATAGCTATACTACTTTCGGAGAATTGATTGCCTGGATTATTGGTTGGGATCTGATCATGGAATATGCAGTAGGTAATGTTACAGTAGCGATTTCATGGAGCGGAAATCTGACCGCATTCCTTCATCAGATCGGTATAGATCTTCCCCAGTTTTTGTGTAAAAGTTTTTTGGAGGTAAAAAATGCCCATCAGGCATTCGAATCAGCCATTGCAATGGGCGAAACTCCTTCAGAAAATACAACTGCGCTTCATCAGCTTTGGATAAATGCTCCCCATATCGGTTCATTACCCCTTATTCTTAATTTACCGGCATTTCTGATTACATTGGTTATCACCACATTAGTTTATATCGGAATCAAAGAAAGCCGTAGCGCCAGTAATGCAATGGTTGTTTTTAAAGTAATCGTTGTTCTGCTGGTTGTTATTATCGGTTCATTTTATGTTCAACCTGAGAACTGGATTCCTTTTGCGCCAAATGGCGTTCCGGGTGTTCTGAAAGGTACCAGCGCAGTTTTCTTTGCTTATATCGGTTTTGATGCGCTTGCCACAACAGCAGAGGAATGTAAAAACCCTCAACGGGATTTACCACGGGGAATGCTGTATTCATTAATCATCGCAACCATTTTGTATATAGCCGCGGCACTTGTGCTGACCGGAATGGTTAAGTATTCTTCTTTAGGAAATGAGGCATTCCTGGCAAACGCATTCCTGCAGAGAGGCATCAATTGGATTGGCGGAATAATAGCTTTCAGCGCATTGATAGCAACTGCAAGTGTACTCTTAGTGTTTCAGTTGGGTCAACCGCGTATCTGGATGAGCATGAGCCGCGATGGCCTATTACCAAAAAAATTCGCTGAAATACACCCGCGATTTAAAACACCAAAATTTTCAACCATCCTTACCGGTATTCTTGTAGGTGTACCCGCTTTGTTTATGGATGCAGCCTTTGTAACAGATATGTGCAGTATCGGTACACTATTTGCTTTTACACTTGTTTGTGCGGGTATTATGGTTTTACAACACAGAACGGATTTACCTAAACCCAAATTTAAAGTTCCTTACATTAATTCCCGCATTGGCATTCCTTTTTTGCTGGCTGGTATTGCCTGGTTATTGTTTCATAAAAATGATATCGGAACAAGCGAAGCGGCCACAATTTTCAATTTGAATGGAGGATTCGAAACCTGGCAGCATTTTATTCCTTCCTGGCTTTTCTATGTTTCTCTGCTGCTGGTATGTTGCATTGCCTGGATCAGAAAATATTCATTGCTACCTTTGCTTGGTGTCATTTCCTGCCTTTATTTATTATCTACTTTAGGAATTGTCAACTGGATCAGATTTATCGTTTGGTTGGCTATCGGAATGGTCATTTATTTCGCCTACGGCAAAAAAAACAGCAAACTAGCCAATTCAAATTAAATAATTTTCATTACTAAAGAATCCTAAAAGCTTTGTTTACAAAAAAAACGATGGATGAACTGGAGCGCATTTCAGCAGAAGAAATGAGCAGTTTAAGCAAGAACCCAATAATCATTATTCTGGATGATGTGCGCAGTATGCAGAATGTCGGTGCGATTTTCCGTACAGCAGATGCATTTGCAATAACGGCCATTTATCTTTGCGGATACACCCCAACCCCACCCCACAGGGACATTCACAAAACAGCCTTAGGCGCTACAGAGACCGTAGCCTGGAAACACTTTGATGATACAATTTCTGCTATTGAAGAAGCTAAAAATCAAGGGTTTGAGATTTTTTCGGTAGAACAAACTCATAACAGCACCTCACTACAGAACCTCCAGGCATCCATTTCCGGACCGATGGCGCTGGTGTTTGGCAACGAAGTAAACGGGGTTAGTGATATTGCATTGTCACACAGTAAATCGGCTATCGAAATACCGCAATGGGGAAGCAAACATTCCCTTAATATAGCAGTAAGCGTGGGCGTAGTGGTATGGGATCTGGTGAGCAAAATGCAACACACTAAAAAATCTTCATGAAAATTTAATACACAGGAAATACACAATTTTTTGGACGTTGATAATTATTTTTCAATACAAGGGCTATTCTGATTGAAATACACGTTATTTGTACCCAATTACTAACATTCAACCTCTTTCTTAACAATCAAAATTTTCAATTATGGACACTAGTAAAATGATCAAAGCTTATTGCCTGAAAACAAAAGAAAAAAATGTACCAATGCATGACGCAGTTATCACTAAAACTGCACGTGGTGGTTATATGGCTGGCGGAAACGACGGTAAAGGAAACAAGATGGCTGCCATTATGAGCGAAGCAAACGCATTGAAAGCAATCGCTGATGGTGTTGCTAAAAAAGGTTTCTAATCTGTTCTTTTTATAAAAAATAAAGCACAAATCTACTTCGGTAGGTTTGTGCTTTTTAAATGTAAATGAGGTGTGTTATTAATGATGTAATTCGCCTTCCCATTTGCTTACTACTGCAGTGGCAATACTGTTTCCAACCACATTGGTAGCGCTGCGCCCCATATCCAGCAATGGATCAATACCCAACAACAATGCAAGTCCGGCCTCAGGAATATTAAAGGTGCTTAATGTACCTGCGATAACAACCAAAGAAGCCCGCGGAACGCCTGCAATCCCTTTGCTGGTGAGCATCAGAACAAGCAACATAGAAACCTGTGTGGCAAAAGGCAAATGAATACCATAAGATTGTGCAATAAATAAAGAAGCAAAAGTCATGTACATCATCGAGCCATCCAGGTTGAAAGAATAACCCAGGGGCAAGACAAAGCTTACAATCTTTTTACCGCAACCAAACCGCGTCAGTTCCATCATCATCTTAGGGAATGCGGCTTCGCTGCTGCTGGTGCTGAATGCCAGTAATGCCGGGTCCTTCATTCGCTTAATAAGCGTAAAGGCGCGTTTACCAATGAATAAAAAGGCAATCAGAATGAGAATTACCCAAAGACTACCCAAACCGAGATAAAACTCCCCTATGAAAATGGAATAAGTTTTAAGAATTCCGGCTCCTTGTTTGGCTATTACTGCTGTCATCGCACCAAATACAGCAATCGGAGCAAGATTCATAACGTAGCCGGTTATTTTCAGGATAACGTCTGAAACAACTTCAAAGAAATCAATCAGTATTTTACCATGCTCACCGATTGCGGCTGTAGCTGTACCAAATAACAATGAAAAAACGACTATTTGCAGAATTTCATTATTGGCCAGTGACTCAAAAATACTGGTTGGGAAAATATGGTACAAAAAGGATTTTAAGGTAAAAGCAGCCTTTGCAATACCGAGCTCAGAACCGGCATCCGGCAAGGGTAAATTCATCTGAGCGCCCGGTTCAAACAGATTTACCAGGAACATACCTAATGCAAGACTCAACAATGATGCACTGAAAAACCAGAGTAAAGTTTTTCCGCCAATACGTCCAACAGATTTGATATCGCCCAGTTTGGCAACACCAACCACAAGGGTGCTGAAAACCAATGGCGCAACAATCATCTTAATCAGGCGGAGGAAAATATCTGCCAATAAGGAAAATGGTTCCAGTTTACTGTCACGCGATTTCAATATTTCAGTGCGCTGCTCATTCAGCTTCTTTAACGTCGATGGAATGTCTACCGTACACAATGGCATAGTTGCCTGCTTCAGCGATTTAATATCTGCATCAATTTTTGCAATTGCAGCATTATCTTTTTGAACGTAACGGGTATTGAGCACAAAGCCTAAACTGATACCTAAGAGCAATGCAATAAAAATATAAAGGGTAAGCCTGCTTTTCTTGGGTTGCTCGGGATTTTTGCTCATTTGAAATGTTTTTTAGATAAATAAACAACTACATCAGGTTCTTTTTAATCCATTGACGAATCATAATAGAATCGCGGTAATGTTTCAGATTGTCCTCATACTTTTTACGATCTACCTTCCGTTCCCAGATCAGTTTGTCCCTCAGGCGGGTGGCAGAATCTATAATGTAGGTATACTTTGGAATCAGCAGGGCATTAATCAACTTCTCTTCAAGGTATTTTCTGCTGGTAGCTACAGAATCATACATGTATTTTTCTATCATTAAACTGGCAACAGGTCCGGCCCATGTGGCTCCATAACCAGAGTTTTCGACAATAACTGCAATCGCAATTTTGGGATTAATCCTGGGTGCATAAGCCACAAAAACTGAGTGATTCTGCAGCTTCATTACCTGGCCATTCACCAAAGCCTTATTTTCCACCGTTCCTGTTTTGGCACATACTTCCACGCCCGGCAATTTTGCCACAGTACCTGTTCCTCTGTCCACCACATCCATCATTCCCAAGCCCACCACCTCGAATGCCGCGTCGGGGATGTGGGTTACCGTGTGCTTCTCCAGGTATTTATTCAGAATCGGATCTTTAGGGTTTTTGGCAACAGATTTTACAAAATGAGGGATGTAATAATAACCGCGGTTAGCTATGATACACATAGAGTTTGCCATTTGCAACGGTGTGCTGGCAATCTCTCCCTGCCCCATTCCGACAAAAAGATTAGTACAGGAGTTCCAGGAACCATTGTACATTTTATCATAGTCCTTTACATCAAACAATGTTCCGCCGGTTTCGGAAGGTAAATCGACTCCGACCGGATGCCCAAGTCCAAAGGAATACATGTGTTCATAAAACTTATGCAAACCTTTCTTTACATTTCCATACTCTCTTTTATCAACTGATAACCGATAGATATGGCAGAAATAAGAGTTGCAGGAATTTGCCAATGCCAGGCGCAAGTTTGCAGCATGGCCTCCTCCACTATGGGTACAACCGATTCTTTTGCCGCAAGCGTAATATCCACCACCGCATGGATAGCCATAAGACGGCGTGATAACCCCTTCATCCAATGCCACCAAAGCGGTAAGTGGTTTTTGGGTAGAACCTGGATTGTATGAACCTTTCATGGCCCGGTTAAACAGCGGCTTTGTTGCATCCAGGAATAACTTTCCAAAATTCTTTGAACGTTCTTTTCCTCTTAATAAATTCGGATCATAGGATGGACTGCTGACCATAGCCAGAATACCGCCTGTTGCAGGATCAATCGCTACCACGCTGCCCAGCTTATTGACCATCAGTTTTTCACCGTACGCCTGCAATTCTGCATCCAGGTACAATTCAATACTGCGGCCGGCCACAGCAGGAGTATCTAAAATACCACCCTTATAAGAGTCTCTTGGCCGGTTAAAATTATCCTTTTCAATAAAGTAAATTCCCCGTTGCCCACGCAGCACTTCCTCGTATTGGGCTTCCAATCCGTCAATGCCAACATAATCGCCCTGGTTATAACTTTTGAACCTGTCTTTGCGGAGCATAGCAGGCGAAACCTCGCCGATATACCCTAAAACCACGCCTGCATAAGGGTCCGGGTAAGAACGGATATTACGTTCCACCATCTGAAAGCCATTAAACAAAAAGATATTTTCCTGGAAACGAGCCGCCTGAGCAGGCGATAACTCTTCTAAAAAAACAGTCTGACGCACCCAGCCACCTTTGTTGATAGCTTTGGTCATCATTTTAGAATACATACCCGTATCAATCCCAAGCGCTTCGCAAAATTTAATTGTATCCTGATTTTTTTTGGCTTCGACGGGCGTTACAACAAGGTCATAAACCACCTCGTTATTGAGCATTACCTTCCCTTTCCGATCATAAATAACCCCACGCGGCGGGTAAACCACCTTGCGCAAAATGGCAATATCATTCGCCATCACCTTGTATTTATCTTCAAATAATTGCAGAAAAAACAAGCGTGACAGAATAACAACCGCCACCGAAACGAAAATGATTTTGAGCACCAGCTCACGCGAATTTGCCGCTAATGGCATTGCAGGAATTATTTTTACGGGTAATGAGTACTTGCAAACCTACTTCAAAATGATGGTTACTATTTCAAATTTTGTCCACGAATTATACACCAAACTGTGTCAGATGATGGTTGAGATGCTTGTAGAACATGTTATTCCATTCTGTTGTAGTAAGCTTCCCGAATGAAATGGATTCAAGCCCGTCAAAATGCGCACCGCTCAACTGTTGGGTCTTGCTGATGTATGCAATCAATCTTTGCTTTTCATTTTCAAATTCACGGGCATCCTTAATAATAAACTGTGGTGCAGTCTGGTTATTTTTCGGGTAAGACGCTTCGTTGACTACTTTATTCTTTACCATCATTTTCAGGATAAACTTCATCAATGCACCTGGTTTCGGGTGGATGGTTTCGTATACCATTTCGTAGGTAACATTGCAATGAGCCAGCATTTGCGCCACATTCATTTTGCCCCATTGCGCTTGTGTTTCCGGGCTCAGGTTATTGATTCTCTTTATCATCATTTCGCTTTCTGAAGCGCTGAAAATATCGGGTAATGGCATAACTATTTTGTTTAAATAAATTAAAGTATGTCTAGCAAACCTTTTAGGGTATCAATTTCGTGTGTTGGATTGCCTGAGTGAGGTATGCGTTCCGGATTATAATAAACGGCATCCCATCCGGCATTCAAGGCACCAAGAACGTCAATTTCAAGTGCATCGCCAATCATAATACACTCTTTATGCTGAGCATTGGCGCCGCTTTGAGCATATTCAAAAATTTCCTTTTTAGGCTTTAGGCTGTTACTCTTTTCAGAAGTAATAATCTGGCTGAAATAGGGCAATAAACCACAGTTATACAGTTTTTGTTTTTGGGTTGTTTCGAAACCGTTGGTGATAATATGCAAGGTGTATTTTGCAGAAAGGTATTTAATCACCTCTGCTGCATCTGCTACCAGGTATTTCTGGGTGGGAAGGATTTCAAGATAGGCACTGCTTAGTTCATTGGC
>DLGS01000429.1 GCA_002482815.1 Bacteroidetes bacterium UBA7688 | reverse complement strand
AAGTCTTTTCTGTTCATATTATTACTGATTTTATTATGATACCTAAGATAGCGGCTATAAGAATAATATATGGCTCCTGAATTTTCTTAATGTATATCAAAGCAAAAATACTTAAAAAAGCAATAAGTACAGTTGGGATATCAAAAATGCTTCTTTTGGCTATTACGATCACTGATCCGACTAACGCACCTACAACTGCTGCAGTAATACCATCTACAAATGCCTTGACCGGTTTATTTTGCGCAATTTTTTTAAATGACGGGGCCATTGCAATTGTAAAGAGGTAACAAGGCAAAAATGTTGCCAGTGCGGCCACTAATGCGCCTAGGAATCCATTGACCAGATAGCCTATAAACCCTACTGTTATCACAACAGGACCTGGCGTAATCATGGCCACTGCCACTGAATCCAAAAACTGCTGCTCGGTCAGCCATTGGTTTTCAATAACTACTCCTGAATGCAGGAACGGCACGATTGCCAGTCCGCTTCCAAAAACGAAAGTACCGGCTTTCGCAAAGAAAACGGCAATTTTTGTGAGCGTTGTACTTTCATAGTTCCAAAAAGCAACCTGTAGTAGTACTATTGAATTTACAGTCTTTCCATTCCACCATTTAGGCGGCGCTTTGACAATCATGTATAGAAGACCGGCTGCAATAAATAATAATACCTGCTCTTGTTCGGTCAGAAATGTGATGATTATAGCCAGGATGAAAAACAGCCATAAAAGCCATTTTGATTTAAAAGATTCCAAATTGAATTTACCAATGGATTTTAATGTAAGCTTATAGGAACTCAAGGCTATAATTCCAATAACGGCTGCTCCAACGCCATAAAAAACAGCCTGTATCCATGCAAGTCCACCATATAATTTGTATACAATCCCAAGTAAGACTACCATTATAAAAGAAGGTAGTACAAATGCAAATCCTACCAGTGTAGCTCCAAGAATTCGATAATGTACAAATCCAAGATAGATTCCCAGTTGTGCCGCCAGAGGGCCGGGCGCTAACTGAGCCAGTGCCAAACCTTCCCTGTATTCTTCTTCTGAAATCCATTTTCTGCCTTCTACCAGATCCTTGTGCATATAACCCACCAGGGCAACGGGACCGCCAAACCCAATGGTGCCCAGTTTTAAGAAATAAAGTACCAGTGATCGTAAGCTGTATTTTTGATTTTCTTCCATTAGATGATTTTTTAAAAAGCAATTCCAAATTGTAAGCCTGCAGTAAATGTGGCGGGATGATCATTTCCAAAACGAACGGGCAGCGGTACAGCCAGGAAGTAGCTGCTATTTTTGTTTTTTATAACCGTTTTATTGAGAACAGGTGTAAAGCCATATCTGCCCCCGCTTTCAAAAGCCAGTCTTCCGGCAAAAGTGTAGCCTTTTCCCAAAGCAACTAAAACGCCTGGATGAAATACAATATTGGTTACTTTGTCGCTGGCGCCCTGAACCCTGATATTGGGAACGATTTCAAAAGAGAAACCTATTTTGGAACTTTTCCAGATGTTGATTCCCGTTGGAAAGCCCACGGCATAATAATCCCTGAAATTTAAATTGGTCTGCTCGCTGGAAGTTGTAACTACGGGATGATAAATTCCAAAATATGCGGTGATTTTCGGATAGGTTTCCTGAGAAAACGAAGCTGTGCTTATAAATAGCAATAAAAAAAGAAGGGTTGGTTTCATTACGATATTATAGTTTTGTTTGAAAGAACAAAACTATATATACTAAACCTATAGAAATAGAAGGTAATTTACCTTTTGTATCTGGATTACTTTTTTTGTGTTTTTTTTCGGTATAAGGATGGGTTTTTCCCGGTCTGAAGCTTGAAAATCCTTGTAAAATGGCTCTGGTCTGAAAAACCCGTCATGTAGGCTATTTCAGAGAGCGTATAAGAGGAATTTTCAATAAGATGAATTGCTTTCTCGATTCTCAATTTTCGAATATAATCGCCAAAATTAAGGTCTTCAAAATACTTGGAAAATTCCCTGGACAAATAGGAGGGATTAAGTTCCAAATCATTTGAAATCTGCTTTAAGTCAAAAGTAAATTGGGAGTCAATCTGATCCTGGATTATTTCTTTAAGCTCCTTTACCCAGGAAGGTGTTTTTTTGTTTGATTTCTTTTCGTTTAAAAATTTGTTGTAAACCTCATGCAGGAGGTTCTCAAAAGGACTGTTTTGAAGATGGTTTTGCTTATGCAGATGGGTCGCCCAGCTATACAGCGCATCATATATGACCATGCCGCTTTCCAATAATTTATAGTCATCGGTAATATTATAAGAAAGCCCGGCTGAAATCGCCCAGAGTCCGGATGATTCTGGTGCAATATCATGCCTGTCGGTGTCTGCACCCCGGACAATGCCTGCTATAATTTGTATAGCAGGATCATCAATTTTATATTTTTTAACAATGTAATCAAAAGTACACTGTTCCTGATAATGGGTAAATTCGACATTGGGAATATCAAAAGGAATGGCATCCAGTTCTTTGGACTTCAGTAAGACCTCGCTGTAAGGAACGTAAATAAATTCAGCTTCCGTATCTACAAATTTCCTGATCAGCCAGGGACAGGCAATACGGTCTATTTTAGGTCTTTCTCTTGTAATCCACTTCATAATATCAAATATATTTTAGAATAAATAATTGTACTTAAATAATACATTCTCTTAGCAACTTTAGTAAGTGTCACAAAGCTTAACTAGAATTTATCAATCCTTTCCATCCTTGTTAATTATTCCAGTGCATATCAAATTTATAATCAAGGCCGACGATGGTAGTAATTTTTTAAGCCTGCTTAATCTACCATGTACTCTTCAGTTGGACCTATTCAAACTTAAAACAAATTAACAAATAGAATTTGTACTTTCAATACCTGCAGAATAATTTATTGTTACAGAAAGTCATCAATAATTTAGGAATGTCCTCTTTTTCCGCAAAGTAATTTTTATCTATCAGAGCCGATCCAGTCATCCCCTTACATGACTTTACTGGTCTAATTTATCTATATTTGTAAATCAACAAAAAAACTGAAATGGAATTTATATTCATAATCGTTGTAATAGCCTTGTTATTTTACGTCCCTAAATATTTTAGAAAGCGTAAATAAAAACGCTTTTATGAAGTTTGCGGATTTGAATTTTACTGACTGCATATTTTTAAATTCAATTTTTTATATTTCAGGAGATTACAAAATAAAGGCTTAATCAATTTTGCATTTTATAATTGCTGCTATATCTTATTTTAACTGTAATTTTTTGATTTCTTTTGTTATCTTTGTTAGGATGGCCTACAAAAGATTCTCCATATTGTTTTTACTGATTGCCCAGATAGTAATATTGGGGCACGGTATGATAGCACACCATCATTTTGTTGAAGCGGCTCATTTGGAAAATGATCATCAGCTGGACGGTACAGAACCGAAAGATGATTTGCCGGATAATTTCCTTGATGTAATCTTTGGAGGTTTCACCCATATAGGCAACCAAGTTGTATTCACAAATTTTGGCAGCAGTGAGATTGAAGTACAACAAGAGGCTCCCCAGGATCTCAAAAAGACATTAGTCGAGTATACTAATAAGCATTCTTCACAATTAAATATCGGTTTTAACAAACAGGTTATTTATGCTGCGCAGCATATTATTTATTCGGCGCCTGCTCACACACCCTATTCCCTTCGTGGTCCGCCCGTTTATATGGCAGCTTAAATTTATTTTTCTACAGATTCTCGGTACTTGCCAAAAAGGCAAAGCTTTTTTCTTTTGCCGCTTTGGCTCAAAAGGAAAACTGTGTTTGCATGCATTTACTATCTTTATTCATTACAGTTGAATTTGCAAGTGCTTCTATAAAGCATGGCCTGATTCAATTTCCGTAGCGGGTTATCTTAGAATATAAAGTGAATTTTAAATTGACGTTAACCTTTAATACCCTGAAGGCAGGTCATGGTCGCAGCATTATTTGTAATGTTCATTATTTCAGGGGACAACATTCTAATATACATCTTATGAATTTATTTCAAACTTTTTTTTCCAAACAATTTCTTTGGGAAATTATACGCATCATTACAGTAGGCGTAGCCAGCCTGTTATTTTATTTACAAATCATTCCCCTTCCGGTACTGCTCATAGCAATTGCTTTTGGGTTATACTCATTGGTAAGAACAGCAGCATTGCAAATTATCAGGGAGAGAAAAGTCGGCACTGAACTTTTTATTTCAGTGGCTGTTATTATATCTGTTATAGGCAAGGAGTATCTGGCAGGTTCGGTAGTACTGATGATTATCCTGATTGCCGAATATATTGCCAGCGCAAGTGGTGAAAGGGCCAGGGCCTCTATAAAGGAACTCATTGGTTCTGTTCCCCAGATCGCGCTGTTAAAAAAAGACGGCAAGGAAGAGTCTATTGCCATCTCGTCATTGACAGTTGGAGATATAGTGGTGGTAAAGGCAGGAGAGAAGATACCTGTTGACGGCAAGGTGGTCGCAGGTTCAGGATCTGCCAACCAGGCGCCTATAACAGGCGAGAGTGTGCCGGTGGAAAAGACAAAGGATAAGGAGGTTTTCGCCGGAACCATCCTGGAACTCGGCGCGATAGAAGTCGAGATGACCAAGGCTGGAAAAGATACTGTTTTCTCCAGAATTATCTCTTTGGTGGAGGAAGCAGAAAGCAGCCAAG
>DLGS01000244.1 GCA_002482815.1 Bacteroidetes bacterium UBA7688 | reverse complement strand
TGTTAATTGGTACAGCTATTTCTGTATTGGTTGGCGTTTTGTCTATGGGACCTTCGCTACCTACTATAATGGCCACAAAAGAATATACAGAGTATACGATGCGCGGTGGAGGAAGTGAATTGAAAAAAGCCAATGGGGAAGTCAAAAAGAGTGGTGGCCTCGACAGAGAATATGCTTTTCGCTGGAGTAATGGAATCGGCGAAACGTTCTGCCTGATTGTTCCGCAATTGTATGGTGGTGGCGGTGGCCAGAATATAGGCACAAATTCTGAATTGTTTAAAACAATGACCGGGCTGGGCGTACCCGAAAGCAGTGCAGAGCAGTTTACAGAAAATGCACCGACCTATTGGGGTCCTCAGCCATTCCTGGCCGGACCGATTTATTTTGGTGCAATTATTTGCTTTCTTTTTGTATTGGGCATGCTTATTATTCGCTCCTCGTCCAAATGGTGGATTGCAACAGCATGTATCATTGCTATATTAATGTCACTGGGCAGGCATTTGCCAGGATTGAACGACTTCCTGTTTGACACCCTTCCGATGTACAACAAATTTCGTGTTCCATCAATGATTTTGGTAATTCCGCAGCTGCTTTTCCCAATGCTGGCTATCTGGGCATTGAATGACATTTTTACCTATAAAATTGCTGGTGAAGTTTTGCTAAAAAAACTAAAAACAGCTACTGCAGTTACAGCCGGACTTTGTGTGGCAATTGCTTTGGGCGGACAAATGTTTTTTGATTTCAAAGCATCAAGCCTGAATACGGGCGACGCTCAGTTGGCCGAACAATTTAAAGGTAATGGTGGAGGCGATGCCGTCGCTTCAAAAGTGTTGAATGCACTTGCAGATGATAGAGCAACAATGGCTATGAACAGCGGATTACTAAGTGCGTTCTTTATTATTGCTGCAGCGGCACTAATTTGGGCTTTCAGTAAAAACAAACTGAAAAAGGAAATGGCGATTGCTGGCCTTGGCTTATTGATTGTGCTGGATTTAATACCCACTGCGCGCAAATACCTGAACGACAATAACTATATTGAGACCTCCGAGTATGAAGCTCAGTTTGCTCCTCGTCAGGTTGACCTTGAAATATTAAAAGACAGCGATCCTTATTATCGTGTGCTTGATTTAAGCAGAAACACGTATAACGATGCCTTACAATCTTATCATCATAAAAGTGTTGGTGGCTATAGCGCCGTTAAAATGGAGTCGTATCAGGATCTGATTGATGTGCACATGAGCGGCCCCTTCAACAGCGAGGTGCTGAATATGCTGAATACGAAATATGTCATATTCAATGGCGGACCAAACGGACAGCCAGCCTTCCAACCGAATATGGGTGCTGCCGGCAATGCCTGGTTTGTAAATGAAGTAAAATATGTGGATAATGCCAATGAAGAAATGAAGAGCATGAATGCTCCGGGCCTGGGTGATACAGCTCAGATTCCCGGTGCCTGGAAAGCAAGCCAGACCGCTATTGTCAGGAAAACGTATGCTGCTCAGTTTGACAATAAAACCAGCTTCGTAAAAGACAGCGCTGCTTGTGTGAAGCTTGATAAATATGGTCTTGATAAAATCACTTTTGTATCAAACAACAATAACGAAGGTGTAGCCGTATTCTCTGATATATATTATGACAAAGGATGGAAAGCATATGTAGATGGGAAGGAAACGCCAATTGTGAAAGTAAACTATGTTTTACGTGCCTTAAAACTTCCGGCAGGTAACCACAAAATTGAATTTATCTTCCATCCGGAAACTTTCTACAGTACGAATAATTATGCAATGATCAGCAGTATTCTGCTGTACCTTCTCTTTGGCGCTGCTATTTTTATGGCTTTCAAAAAAGAGAAACCGGATACAACAGCTGTTCCGCAAAAAGAGAGTATTAAATAATATAGCAAAACCTTGAATTCAAAGCCGGATCATACAATACGAAAATGGTTGCGCCTGCGCAAAGAAATGAGTATTGGCTTTTACCTGAGTGACTTTTTATTCCGAAAAATATTAAGACAAAACAGTGGTGTATCATGGGCGATACACCACACTGCCACCATTCATTGCGCTGACAAAATAATCAAAGGAAAAAATGTATTCCCGGGCGATTCTCCAGGTGTATACATTAACGCAATTAACGGTATCCGGATTGGTGATTACAGCAATATCGGACCCAATGTAGGCTTGCTTTCAGCTAACCACAACTTCATTGATAATGATGCTTTTGACCGTGCTAAACCTATTATCATCGGCAAACATTGCTGGATCGGGAAAGATGCGAATATTCTTCCGGAAGTAGAGTTGGGGGATTTTACAATTGTGGGAGCAGGTGCAGTGGTTACCAAAAGTTTTAAGGAAGGATATTGCGTGCTGGTGGGAAATCCTGCCAGAATTATAAAAGAACTCAATCAAAAGGAGTGCCTTGATTTTGCAACAAAAAAACAACAATCCTAAATCGTCCTTTGCCGGAACTTCGCTGTATTTATTTGCAGCGAAGTTCTTTCCTGCTTTGGCGATTTTTATTACGACCTTATTCTTTTCGCACAAACTTGGTGCAGAAGAATATGGTCAATACCAAAACTTCTGGATTCAGTTGTTTTTTCTCAGTGCAATAGCAACGGTTGGGTTTCCGGTTTTTGCACTCACTTATTCCGGAACAAAACTGCTGGCCATTATCCAAAGAATAACCAGGAATCAACTTCTCCTGTTTGCATGTTTTCTGTTGTTGCTTTCTGTAATCTTTGGCAGCTTTCAATATTACTCCAATTACACCAATCCTTTTCTTACGGGTGCATTTTTTATGCTTTTCGCCTGCGTAGTGTTTTCAGATTCTTTTCTGATTGTTTTCAAATCTTACCGGAAATTAATAAGCGTCAACCTTGTTTATTCGTTACTGTTTGTAGGGTTGCATTATTGGAAAATCAGCAACGATATTCCTTTTAATGACTTCCTGAAAGCTTTGATTTTTCTTCTTTTTTTACGACTGGCAGTGAATACTGTAATAATCAAACGACACGCCTCCGGCTTACAAAACCTGGTAGAAGAAATAGAAGAAAGTGAATGGATACGGATAAAAAAACTCTGGATACAATTGGGATTGAATGATGTTATCCAGGTGCTTTTTCGCTGGATTGACAAATTTATATTATCCTTTATTCTGGCAAAAGAGCTATTCGGCGTTTATACTAATGCCACTATCGAAATCGCATTTCTTCCCCTGATTTTTTCTGCAGTCAGCAGCGCGGCGGTGCAACATTGGGCGCATCATCAAAGCACAAAAACATTACAGGATCAGATCGGTATTTTGCACTTCAGTTCGCGTATCTTATCTTCTATGGTATTCCCCTTATTTTTCTTTTTATTGTTTTTCAGGGAAGAATTTCTGATCACTGTTTTTTCGGAAAAATATATCAGCGGCGTTTGGATTTTTGTTTGCGCACAACTTGTTTTGCCAGTGCGGGCCTACCCTTTCACTGCTTTATTACAGAGCCATCATCGCGGCGATATAATCAATAAAGGCGCTGTAATTGATTTTATCCTTGCCTGTGTTTTGATGTACCCCTTGTATTTATTAATGGGTTTACCGGGTGTTGCACTCAGCTTCGTTATCAGTACGTATTGGCAGGCGGGGGATTATTTAGTTCATGCTTCCAGATTATTGAATACACCAATCGAAAACTTACTTCCGGGTCGCATCTTATTGCGCAAATTTTTATTATTTGCGGCAATAACAGGTTTATCTTATTTTTCTTTTACCCAAATATTTTCAAGTACAACCGGCATCTTTTGGGCTGGAATGATTTCCTTATTTTCTGTCGGAGGAATTTCTCTTTTATACGAGTGGAATAAAAACACAAAACAAAATGAGTACACAGCCTAACAATCCATTACACGGCAAAACATTACAATCCATCATCGAATTTCTCCTGGATTATTATGATGGCTGGGAACAGCTGGGCATTAACATCAATATCAAATGTTTCAATGAAAATCCGAGCATGAATTCCAGTCTGAAATTTCTGCGAAAAACGGACTGGGCAAGAAAAAAAGTGGAAGATTTATACGTTCAAATCATTTCAGAATAAAAGAAAGCCGATACTGATTGTATCGGCTTTCTTTATTTTTATTTAAGTGTGTTTTATTTGCCCAGATTCTTCAGCATATCCTCCGTCATCTTACCGAGGTCAAAATTGTGCTTCCAGTTCCAGTCCTTTCGTGCATCGGCATCATCAATGCTGGATGGCCAGGAATCTGCTATAGCCTGACGGAAATCAGGCGCATAATCAATTTTAAATTCAGGAATATGCTTTTGAATCGCTGCGGCAATTTCTTTAGGAGAAAAACTCATGGCAGAAAGATTATAAGCCATCCGTGATTTGATTTGTTCTTCCGGCGCTTCCATCAACTCAATTGTACCTCTGATTGCATCATCCATATACATCATTGGCAGGTATGTATTTTCTGAAAGGAATGAAGTGTATTGTTTGTTTTTTAAAGCTTCATGGTAAATTTCAACTGCATAATCAGTTGTTCCTCCGCCAGGAGCAGATTTCCAGCTGATCAGGCCAGGATAGCGCAGGCTGCGTACATCCAGTCCCCAACGACGATGAAAATACTGACACCATAATTCGCCTGAATATTTACTGATTCCATAAACGGTAGTGGGCTCTACAATCGTTTTTTGTGGCGTATCGTTTTTAGGAGTAGTCGTTCCGAAAACAGCGATAGAACTTGGCCAGTAAATTTTAGTCAGTTTTTGTTCCACGCCGAGTTCCAAAACCTGAAGTAAACTGTTCATGTTGATTTCCCAGGCCTTCATCGGCACTTTTTCACCAGTGGCGGAGAGCAAGGCTGCGAGCAAATAAATCTGTGTGATATTTTCTTTCTTCACCAAATCGGCTACAGCTTTAATATCAGTAGCATCAATTGTATAATAAGGACCCGAACCTTCCAGTAAAGGATGTGCTTCTTCGCGGATATCACTGGCTATGACCTGATTGTTGCTGTATTGTTGACGAAGGGCAAGCGTGAGTTCAACACCAATCTGACCGCAGGCTCCTATTATGAGTATTTTCTCTTGTTTCATTAATTATTTTGGATTGAAAATTGTTTAGCGGTGAAAGTACAAATTATTTCGAAAGGCTTTTCTTCCTCAGGCAATTAAATTTCTTTAATTAATTTTTCTTAAAAAGTTTTAGTGGCAAATAATTTATTTAAATACAACAGGATTACCAATGGTGAAAAATAAATCTATGTATTTAAATTTTTAATCTTAATTTTATTTTGAATCTTAAAATGCTAAACTTATGAAAACAAACCTTTACAAAAAACTGGAGCATGCGGCGTTATCGCTCTCCTTCACTGCAGCAATTAGTGCTGTATCATTTTCTGCTCAGGCACAATTGTCAAATTGTAATGCCTTTATTCAGGGGAATTACGTTGAGGTGGGCGTCAATTTTAACGGTGCATATGGCTCC
>DLGS01000162.1:948-4182 GCA_002482815.1 Bacteroidetes bacterium UBA7688 | reverse complement strand
GCTCCGTCCATTGTCAATGATTGCATTCACTATATCCTCTGTTGGCCTTTGCAGTATGCGCAAATGGACAGCTATTGTGTATGTTATATTAAGTATTACCTGCCTGGCGCTGATTTACTTTACACCCTTAGACACGCCACAGCACATTTTCGGAGACGGATTTTTCCCGTTCAACCTTATTCTTTCTCTTTTCATTTTGCTGCTTTTCAAAAGATTTGAATAAAATGGTGAAGGAGCGCCTATTTACAGACATGATGAACCGGCAGGTGGAAATATCATTTCCTCCAAAAAACATCATTTCTGTAGTACCGTCTCAAACAGAATTATTATATGACCTGGGACTGGATGAAGAAGTGACCGGGATTACCAAATTTTGTATTCATCCCAAAAGATGGTTCGAGAGCAAAGTGCGGATTGGTGGAACTAAAAAGCTGAATCGTACCCGTATCTTAAAGCTAAACCCGGACCTCATCATTGCCAATAAAGAAGAGAATACCAAAGAAGATATTGAGTATCTGGCCAGCCGTTTCCCGGTATGGATAAGTGATATCAGGACAATAGAAGATGGCCTGAAAATGATCAGGGCTGTAGGAGAATTAACTGGGAAAGCCAATGCAGGAATGGTTTTGGCGACAAAAATCAGAAACAATTTTTCGCTGTTGAACAAAACAGCGAAACCAAAACGTGTTGCCTACTTTATATGGCGCAATCCCTGGATGACTGTTGGGAATGATACCTTTATCCATGATGTTATAAGCAAAACAGGATGGCAAAATGTTTACAGCGATAAACCCCGCTATCCCGAAACATCTTTGGATGAATTAAAAAATCTGAATCCTGAAGTGATTTTCTTATCATCTGAACCCTACCCTTTTAAAGCAAAGCATATCGCTGAATTGAAAAAGGAACTGCCCCTTGCCAAAATATTGTTGGTTGACGGTGAAATGTTCAGCTGGTATGGCAGCCGGATGGAATTGGCAGCTTCTTATCTCACATCAATAGCAAATCAACTTTAGCAAAAAGCATTCACAAAAATTAAACAAAGAAAGATTTGGTCAAATGAATCCTGATTACTTACTTTGTAATTCAAAGTGCTTTTATGATAATCGACACGAACGAAAATAAACCTCAGGATACACTAAAGGATATCCGCAACATCATGGAGCGGTCTACCCGCTTTTTGTCCCTTAGCGGATGGAGCGGAATCTGGGCAGGACTGGTTGCTTTGGGCGGCTGTATCATATCATTTGCACTCCTGCAAAATTATTATCAGCGATATGATCTTCGTGGAACCTTCAATACCGACGACTATTTAAACTTACGCAACAACCTGTTCTATCTCGGTATCAGTGTATTTGTGATCGCATTGGCGGGCGCTTACCTGTTTACTTTGAGAAAAGTAAAAAAACAAGGTTTGAATGTATGGAACACCGCTTCAAAAAGATTTCTCGCCAACCTGCTGATACCGATTTTTGCCGGTGGCTGGATGATTATATCATTTCTTTATTTTGGTGACTGGCAATACGTGGCTCCTTCCTGCCTGGTTTTTTATGGCCTGGGTCTGATTAATGCCAGCAAGTTCACTTTGGATGACATTCGATACCTTGGCTTTATCGAAGTCGCCCTTGGCGGTATTTGTTTGTTTTTCCCGGCTTTAGGTTTGTACTTTTGGTCCCTTGGGTTTGGAATATTGCACATTATATACGGTATAGTCATGTGGCGGAAATATGATAAGAATGAGAAAAATTGATTAGAAGATAATAAGAATGAGAAAAGAGATTGAACAGCTTAATAAAATTTTCGACAGCAGGTTGCGCATAGGTATTATGAGCGCCCTGGTAGTGAATGAATCGATGAATTTTAATGAACTGAAAGCCTTAATAGACGCAACAGACGGCAATCTTGCCACGCATTTAAAAACCCTGGAAGACAATGGATTTATCAAAGTTCAAAAAGGTTTTATCGGCCGCAAAACAAATACCTTGTACGCAATTACAAAGGCAGGAGAGAAAGCATTTCGTTCTCACCTTGATGCACTTGAAAAAATAATCAAAAATCTAGGTTGATTTTTTTTGCCTTACTTACTTTGTATTTCAAAGTACTTTTTAATTAATAATTTCAAACAATAAAAACAACTATAATGGAAAATCAGAACGTGTCTGCCTTTGTGCAAAATGACAAATCAGAAGAAACAAGAGAACCCCACAAATCATTCTGGGAAACGAACCGTACACTTATTAAAAGCCTTTTGATTGGCTTTCTGACCTTAATTATGCTCATTCCGGCTTCATTTATTAAAGACCTGGTTTGGGAACGTGAAGAACGTCAGCAACAAGTTATAGCAGAGGTAAGCAATAAATGGGCACTATCGCAAACGGTAAAAGGCCCTATCCTGGCAATACCCTACTGGAACAATGAAACCCAGGCTGACAAATCTATCCTCAGGGTAAAACGAAATATATACCTCATGCCTGAGCAGCTGAATATAAAAGGCAAATTAAACCCCGAAGTCCGGCACAGAAGCATTTACGATGTGACGCTGTACCGTTCCAATCTCAACATTGACGGTAGTTTCAAACCGGTGGATGTAGCTGCACTTGGCATACTGGTTGAAAATATAATTACCAACGAAATTAAAATTCTGGTGGGAATGGACGATGTCCGCGGTATCGAACAGGACATCAAAATAAATCTGAATGGCACTGCTGCAATTATGGATGCAGGCATTCCCGCAAATCCACATATCGAAAAAGGACTCAGCAAAACAGTGGACTGGCATATGAATACCAACCTGACTTTCAGCTTCAATCTGCAACTAAAAGGATCAGGTGATTTACAATTCATTCCGGTAGGGAAAACAACAAAGGTAAATATCAGTTCCTCCTGGCTCCATCCATCCTTTGAAGGAAAATTTATCCCTTCAGAATCTGCCAGTATTGACCAGAATGGTTTCAACGCCACCTGGAATGTACTCCAGATTTCAAGTGGAATTCCAAGTGTTCTTCTGGACCAGAATATAAATCTGAAAGAATCAGCTTTTGGGGTAAAGCTTATTCAGCCTACCGATGGTTATGCGAAAACACAACGCTCAGTAAAATATGCATTGCTGTTCATCAGTCTCACCTTTACTATATTCTTCTTCATCGAGGTTCTTCAGAAAAAATCAATTCATCCCTTACAATATCTTCTGGTCGGACTTGCCCTCTGTGTATTCTACACCTTGCTCTTATCCTT
>DLGS01000162.1:0-905 GCA_002482815.1 Bacteroidetes bacterium UBA7688 | reverse complement strand
AGAATATGCCGGATTTAATCTGTCCTATTTCATTGCATCCTTAGCCACTATCACCCTTATCGGACTGTATGTATGGGGTATTTTTAAAAGCGGCAAAATAGCGATCAGTTTTACAGCAGCCATCGCAACACTTTACGGTTACATATTTGTCCTGATTCAACTGGAGGATTTCGCTTTGCTTTTTGGCAGCATAGGACTCTTTATTCTGCTGGCAGTTATAATGTATTACTCAAGAAAAATTGATTGGTATGGTACGCTTAAGCCAGGAAGTAAAAAATAAAAAACGTGCTTTAAGGATTGCAGTAATGATTCTGTTACTGCAATCCTATTGCTACAAACACTTCAAATAAGCCAATGAAAAAATTAAAAAAACTAACTACTGCCATAGGTATAACCGTGCTTATTGTTGCCGGAGGATATGCATTACCAGAGCGGTTTACGCTACCTGTAGAGGACATGAATAATCAGAGTTTTAATTACCAATCCTTTTGGTTTTATCCCTGGGGGGCATCTATAAGACACAAAGGAGTGGATGTTTTTGCACCAAAAGGAAAAGATGTTTATGCTTCCACATCGGGAATAGTTATTCATGCCAGGACACATCACCGTGGAGGAAAAATGATCTTAATTCTGGGACCGAAATGGCGCATTCATCACTTTCTCCATCTGGATACCATACTGATTAATAAGTACACTTATGTACATGGTGGTGATAGAATCGGCAAAGTTGGAAATAGCGGAAACGCTATCAACAAACCGAGCCATCTTCATTACGCTATCACTACACCAATACCCTATCTGTGGCAGGCCAATACAGGTATTCAGGGATGGAAGAAAATATGGTATGTGGATCCTACACCCTACTTACTAAAACAATCAAATTCTTAAACAACACAACAATTATG
>DLGS01000424.1:4941-5300 GCA_002482815.1 Bacteroidetes bacterium UBA7688 | reverse complement strand
GAAGTGCTCTACCGCTGAGCTACAACAGCTTTTGTAATGAGCGGGAGACCAGGTTCGAACCGGCGACCTACAGCTTGGAAGGCTGTCGCTCTACCAACTGAGCTACTCCCGCATTTTTTTATTAAATTTTTTTAACGTTAAAATTTGGACTTTGAAAATAATCAAAGTCCAAATTTTACAGTTACGTGTGGGCAGGGTAGGGTTCGAACCTACGTACACGTGAGTGAGCAGATTTACAGTCTGCCGCCTTTAACCACTCGGCCACCTACCCGGTTATTATAAATTTCAGTTGGCGAAGATAAGGTAATCCGAATCTTATTTCCAAAGAAATTTACAGAGCCACTTGCCGGAATCGAACC
>DLGS01000424.1:383-4887 GCA_002482815.1 Bacteroidetes bacterium UBA7688 | reverse complement strand
ACCATCTGAGCTAAAGTGGCTTATGTTATTTGGTTTTAAAGAACTACCCGTTTTGTTTTCGGGATTGCAAAAGTAGATAAGTATTTTATTTCTCCAAATTTTTTTTTCATTTTTCGCAACAATCTTTTCATTAATTTTTTCCTGCTACATTTGCACAGCTATTTTCAAAAAAAATATAGTGCTCAAAACTCGCAATTTTATACTTCGATTTATTGATTTTTTTCATCCGCCGTTTGCGCGTCTGATAGATCAGCAAACGTTCAGATACCTCGCCTGTGGCGGGTCAAATCAGGTTTTAAATATCTTTATCTACTGGTTTAGTTTTAATATTCTGCTGGATAAACGAGATATTCCTGTACCGAACAGCGGGCCAATTGCAGGGTTTATTGCATCCTACATTATTGCATCTGCCATCACCATTCCCATTGGATTTTTATTATCAAAATACATTGTTTTCCAAAAATCAAACCTGAAAGGGCGCATCCAGCTTTTCCGTTATGTGGTCCTTACCGGTGTTTGTTTCGTGCTTAATTATTGGATGCTGAAGCTGTTTATTAATGTGTTGCACATCTACCCTACGCCTTCTCAAACGCTTACTATAATAATTCTGGCTATTTTCAGTTATTTAGTACAAAGGTTTTTTACTTTTAAAGTTAAACCTGAAACGGAAGAATTTCCAATTACTGAAAGGAGTAAATAAAATTTGTACATTTACCACATGCCGAAAATAGTAGCTTTTATATTGATTTTTCTTAGTTCATTCAGCAAACTCTCTGCTCAAACATTTTACAGGTGGACAGAATTTGGTGCTGCCGGCGGTGCTTCACAATACTTTGGTGATTTAAACGATAACTATGGATTTCACCATATTCAGGCCAACTTTGGCGTATTCGGGAGATATCACTTAAACCATTATCTTGCCCTTCGATTATCAGCCAATTATACTCAGCTGGGCTACGATGATAGCTATAATAAAAATGCTTACCAGAATATGCGGAACTTAAGCTTTCGCACTAATATTTTTGAAGCAACTTTACAGGCAGAATTCAATTTTTTTCGATTCGAAACAGGCAATATGGAGTGCCAGTGGACACCTTATATCACAGGCGGAATCGGGGCATTTTATTATAATCCTTACACCCTTTATCAGGGCGACAAATACTATCTGCGCCCATTGGGTACAGAAGGGCAAAATTTTGGCGGTCAATACTCAGATCGTGTATATGGAAATACTGCTTTGTGTTTCCCTATTGGAGTTGGTGTAAAATGGTGGTTGTTGCCCGGTGTTAATATGGGACTTGAAATTACTGACAGACTGACGAATACTGACTACATAGATGATGTGAGCACTACTTATGTTGGCGCAGAAAAATTTGCACCCGATCCTAGTGCGCTAAATGCAGTCTATTATATTCAGGATCCTTCTTTAATTAAAAACCCGGGTGCACCATTAGGCAGAGAGGGAAAACAAAGAGGTTCCAGTGCTACTAAAGATCAATATTTAATGGTTCAGCTGCATTTATCTTTTCAGCTAAAAACCTATAAATGCCCCGTCAATCAAAGCTATTGGCGCACGCAATATTAAAAATTGAGGCTTACGTTTATCCATTCGCTGTCAAAATCCGCATTGTATTTTTTATAGAAATTAATGGCGGGTTCATTCCAATCCAATACCTGCCAAAGCATTCCACTAAATGATTTTTCTTTAGCTTCTGCAATGAGCGCATCCATTAGTTGAGAACCAACACCGTTACCGCGATATTCCTCAGAGACGATAATATCTTCAAGATACATACGCTGTCCTTTCCATGTGCTGTAGCGAATATAATACAGGGCCATTCCGATAATTTTACCTTCCTCCTCTGCTACAAATGCCCACCACACAGGCTTTTCGCCAAAACCGCTTTCCTCAAAATGACTCAAAGAAACTGTAACCTGCCCGGGTGCTTTTTCAAAAACCGCAAGTTCCATAATCAGGTTCATCATAGCAGAACAATCTTCTTTAACAGCTTTTCTTATAGTAATACTCATAGCATTTTAAAACTAAAAATTAACTTCTGACATCAAAAACATCACGCAAAGCGTTGCCCAAAATATTAAACGCATATACCAGTAACATAATAGCCAATCCCGGTATTATAGCGGCCAATGGCTGGTTGGTAATCAGAAAATTATAGTGTTCTTTTATCATCAATCCCCAGGAAGGTTGTGGTGGCTGGATGCCAATTCCTAAAAAACTCAATCCCGCTTCAATCAAAATTGCAGCAGCAAAATTACTGGCTGCAACAACTATGATAGGGCCAGCAATATTGGGTAAAATGTGTTTAGTGATAATTCTGGTATGGCTCGCTCCTATTGCCTTTGCAGCAATCACATAATCCATTTCACGCAGCACCAATACCTGTCCGCGTATAAGTCTTGCAGCACCAACCCACATTGTCAATCCTATGGCAACGAATATTTCCATAAAGCCTTTCCCTAGCGTTAAGGTAAGGGCAAATACTAAAAGTAAAGTGGGAACTGACCAGAAAATATTGACCACAAACATGACAAAACTATCCACCCAGCCTCCAAAATAGCCGGCAATAGAACCGAGGAAAACTCCAATGGATAAAGAAAGTAAAACCGCTACCAAACCCACTGCTATACTCACCCTTGAACCTATTAGCAGACGCGAAAGAATATCTCTACCATAACGGTCACTTCCTAAATAAAAAGTGTGCTCCTTCAATCGTTCTGTCTCAATAAATCTATGTTGCTCAGAAATTGTTTTGCCTGCAATTTCTTTCGGTAAAATTTCGTTGAAATAAAACGTCAGTGTGTCTTGCAACCCTTCGTCAATAAAGTGTTCAACTACGATTCTACCTTTTTCGAAATAATAATTATTTACAGGCAAATAATTAAAATCATCCTTTGTACCACTCCAGATGCTACCTGATTTTGAATTACCGGATTGTTGTTTTGGCAGCAATAAAATTTGCTTCGAAAAACCCGGTTTTTTCGCTCCTAATTCCACCATCATCCTGTTGGCATCGGGTGAGGAGTCAGGTACTAAAACATAAGCAAAAACAGCGACAAAAATAGTTAACCCAATAAAGCTCATTGCAGCAACAGCCGCAGGTTTGCGACATAATTTCTGCCAAATACTATACTGTTCTGCCAAAATCCTGATTTATTATCATTAAAAACAACGGCTAACGCCAACAAGATATCTCAGATCAAAATATTGTGCATTGGCATAAGGTGGCCGATTGAGGAAGAAAGGCATATCAAAACGAAGTGTCAATGGTTTTGCTTTATCAAACACTCCCCACTTACGAATAGTAAAAGCCAATCCTAAGCCTGCGTCCACACGAATATCACTAATCATGTTTGTAGGCTTTGCGTTCCAATAAGTAGAAATACTATCATAACGGCTCAATTGCATTACACCTGCATCAGCAAAGAGATAGATATTCGCACTCAGCCAGTTTCTGGTAAATTTCGGGCGCAGCTTCATGTAATTTCCAAAATCAAGTTCTGCATTAAACGCTGCACCACTGCGACCTTTATAAGCAATCAACACTTCACCGTTTCTTTCGTCAGCCATAAAATATCCGTTATATCCACGAAGATTTAAGCCGCCGCCATATTGAAAGTGGTTTGTGTTGTAGCGGGAAATATCGCTGGTCCACTCAGTTGGCACAAGCCCGACACTACGTGTGTACTTGTTTTCCATCATTTCTTCCGGATTGGCTCCTGCGGCAAAAAGTGCTGATTCGAACGGAACATTATTGCCTACGCCATAACGCCCGAATAGGCGGGTACGTAATTCGAACTTACCAAAATGGTTGCTGTTAATTGCTTCTACCTGTGCATAACCATAATTAAATGCCTCAGCACTATTACCCGTCGTAATTGGCGCACGGAGAGAAAATTTATATCGGCCGGCACCATTTTTGTAATTGTAAGTATGCGTCCATGCGGCATTAAGAGAGCTGTTGGCTAAGGCTTTGCGGCTACTCCATTCACGTGGGAAAAGTAAATAATCTTTATCGTAGCTCAATGGACGCCACATCGTTTGACCATATAATTCTATGGTATTATTTTTATTTGTTGCCCAGTTAAATCCTCCTCTGTGATACCAAAGCCCATCCAGAAAACGGGAATTAATCCACATTTGCAACTTTGGATTATTCAATGATAATGGTGTGGCATAATTGACAGAATAGTTAAATGGGGCATAGCGGTCGTACCAATCCTGATTTTTGAAAACAAGATATTTATCAAGCTGACCTGCGTGGGTGTTCCACCAAAATGTTGCATCCAGTTTGTGTAGTGTAAATAAATAATCGCCTTCAAAATGGATACCGGCTTTCACACCATCTACAGCATTCCACCAAAGGTCTGGACGAACATACAAGCGGTAGTGATTTCTGTCCCACGGATTAGTGACACCGCCATCAAATTTTGTCTTTATCGCTTTACAGCTAAAGGGTAATCCGCGTGTTTTGTAATTATCCAT
>DLGS01000424.1:0-338 GCA_002482815.1 Bacteroidetes bacterium UBA7688 | reverse complement strand
ATGTTAATATCTAGCAAACGGTTGCTTGTATCAATCTGTACCGTACGAATGCCGCTTGGAATAGAAACTTTTGCTGTGTAAGTCGGATGAAGTTTTGCCCAGCCGTACCATTTTGGCAAAATAGTTGCAGTGGTGCTTTTCGCAAACCAGGTATTGGGAATACTGTAGCTGTATTGTTGTCCATCTTTTGCTGTGACCGTAAAATCAACAGGCATCTGCATTTCGCCTTTGCGCTTAAATAGAATTTCAAAATTATTAGTACCGGAAATATTTTTTATCCTGTTCACGGAATAATTAATCGTCTTGGTTGTTTCAAACCACTGGTCAAAAAACCAGTT
>DLGS01000362.1 GCA_002482815.1 Bacteroidetes bacterium UBA7688 | reverse complement strand
GGCACTTTCGGAAGCGTCGGTAATGTCCAGCATCCCTGAAGGATCTAATGGATTGCATCGGTGGCTCCTGGTCAGGTCATCAAAATTAATGACATAAAATTCAGGGACAACTTTATAAAGTTGTTTGTGCTTTAGCCAGGTATTATAAACAATGACCGATAGATCGTCAAACTTAAAATCATAAACGAACATTGAAAAACCTTTTTTTATGTGCTGGGTAATGACGTGTCGGATTACAAAATAGGACTTACCTGCTCCTGGCGTGCCGGAAACCAATAGCCCGCGAAATGGATTAATCAGGTTAATCCAACTACTGCGCACTTTACTTTTTAAATGATATTTTGCTGGTAGGTTTATCGAATATTCATTTTCCAGATGACGCTCCTCCTGCGGGAATGTTTCATTCTCTTTATTGAAAATATCCTTACCATTTAACTGCTGTTTAATAATTCTTGAAAGCAACGTGCCCCCACTGAGAATTAATAGAAATCCAACTGAAGTGACTGCTATATATAGTATCGCTTTAAATTCAACATCAAAGGAAATATGCAAAAACACAAAGCTTATCCAGTAAGCAAGCAAGCCGCTGATTATGTAAGCGAAACCGGTTTTGTAACCTAATTTTTCATCCTTTTTGCCTGTTGCCCCTATAAGACTGATGGCTAAAAATCCAAGCGCAATGATTTTTGATTTATAAAAATTACTGAACAGTCCTGTACGCACAATATTGCCCAAAAGCCTGTCCGTGAAACTACTTGTAATCTGCCATAAGCTGAATGCTGAATAACAGCAATAATAAAAATGGATGGCAAGGACTGTTATTGCCATTAGTCTTGTCATATCGAGTATTTTCCTAAGCGCCTGTTCGTTCTCTCCGGTACTCATAATTGTAAATTTTTACTGTTACTTAACTTGATTTTCTTCTTCTTCTTTTTTTCTTGCCGCTGAACTCATAAGGCACAAAGTTGTTTGCGTTTTCTGCCTGCATCAATTCATCCATTTGGGTATTGTTATCTGTAGTGTTACCGACCTTACTTGCATCAGGTGCGAAATCTTGTTTCACTGTGAACACATTGTCTTTTGATCGGACAAAATTCTGCTTGTCCGATGCAATATTTGCACTTCCTGTAAGTCGCTCGTTGATCCCATTAGCACTGTATATTTTGCCTAAGGCACTCCCGTTGAATACACATTTAGTAGAATGGTCTACATAGGTCAATCCATAAAGAATGCCTTTCTCATTTCTTCTTGCCACGAGGTGAATCCCGTCTTTAGCCAAAGAACTTTTAAGTCCCTCAATTGATGTCTTTAGGTTCTTTATGAAATGGAAATCAATTGCGTTTTTAATCCTGGATTTATGAGGTAATCGTAAACCTTCATTGGATTGAAATTTCTCTTCCAAAAGTTTCAGCGTCGGCTTACCTGCAAATAAGCTCGCCTTAATTGGAACACCAACAGCTTCTCCATTTTCATTTATTATTTTAAAATGAAGTCCCTGGTTCAGAAATGTGCGTGAGTTTTCAGTACCTCTGTCTGCTTTCACATTGAACTGGTTCAGTACTGCATTCAGTTCAGGAAGAGACGTAAACTTATAGTTGTTGATTACTTCAGTTAAAACATTAGCTATTGCCTTTTTGCTTTCCGATTTTCCGTAATCAACCTTTTGAACGTAGGCAGGTTTTATCTGCCTGATTACCTTTTTGCTGTCCTCTGCTTTAATTAGCCCAAACAATTTTTCGATCTCTTTTCGTGCCGGTTCAGACTTTTTTCTGGCAATAAAATTGGTGTCAATTGCCTTGCCATTCCAGTCCACTTTTGTTGTCAGGATATGGATATGTGGATGCCCTGAATCGTAGTGTTGATATACCAAAAATGGCTGGTTTACAAAGCCGATCTTATCCATATATTCCTTTGCAATTTCCTGAAGTATATCCTTTGAAAGCTGTTCCGAAGGGTCAAAATTGAGCGAGATATGTACTGTATTTGCATTAAGATTTTCCCTTAAAGAGCACAATTTTTTCAATACATTCAGCCTTTGTGCCTGACTCATTTTGTCTTTATTAACAGGGTAATTTTCCGCCAGAATTAATTCAGCAACACCTTCGGACACTTTGTTTTCATTGTAGAAAAAACTACGGTTCAGCGAATCTTTTATTTTTATTCGAGCTACCATTTGTCCAGGTTTTTTGCAATAAAATCCTTTATGATTTCTACCTGTTTCATTAGTTGCCTTCTGTCCAATTCTGCCGCAACAAGGAGGCTGTAAATGGTTTTTTCATCCTTATAGGTATTGATTTTTTTAACCACCTGATTGAAGTTGTTGCCGATTGAATTAAGCTCTTTGTTTAGCTTCATCATCTCTGCAACAAACTCATCCATCGAGATATTCCGGTACGTTTTTATTACAGGCTGCCTGAAAATTACCCTTCGCAGGTAGTCGCTGAACTTTTTGCACATAGTCTTTCTTTGACCTTCAAGCAACCTTTGATGCTCGTCTTCATTAAGCCTGATATGCAGCCATTTTGTTTTGTTTGTTTCCTTTCCCATCACACATTCTTTAGCACTTTGTCAAACATTACTATTTAAGGCAGTCCCCCGCCCACGACTTCGGAGTAGGGGCGGCAAGATTCTGTTGTGAAACAACAGGACATCTTGCCGTTCGCAGATTAAACAGGCGAACCCCTTAAATCTTTAGATTTATTATTATTTGAGAATTCTTGAAATTGTAAGATTTCCACATCAGTGTTGACTTCTTCTCTCCAACTATCCCAGCCAGTGATTTTGCTTCGGGCAAACAATTCAATACGGGGAATATCTCCACATAGCTGTACGATCCTGTCCCTAACAATTGATGGCTTTCTTGAATGCTCCTGAAGGGGAGAAATAATGACGCTGGATACATGGTTGCTTACCTTTATCGGTTTACCTTTTACGCCTATCAGGCAGACCTCACAATTGCTCTTTGTATAAAAGCCAATCCCGAAAAATGGGCGGTTATTTTTCCTGTTGGTTTTCAGCCAGCTGAACCCTAAAGTCTTATAGGTAAATCCCCATGCTTTTATGACTTCCAAACCTTCCTTTAACCTGGGAAAAGTAACCCACATAAACAGCATACAATTTTCTGCTGCTATACTCTGAATGTCAATAGATTTAATTTCATTAAGTGTCATAGTCGGATAGTGTCCATGCACCCCTAATCCAAATCGTGTCGCTGCATTAGTTCGCCTGTTATACTTCCACGGTGGGTCAGCATAAATGATGTTATACTT
>DLGS01000196.1 GCA_002482815.1 Bacteroidetes bacterium UBA7688 | reverse complement strand
CTTTTCGTTGTATTCTTTAATATTTCTGGCTCCGGCCTCCTTGAGGAGGTCATAACGGTTATCCATCTCAATACACAGGGCATTGAGCGTATGCACTACCTTTTTGGTATCGGTAATGATAGCATCATCTTCGCCCGGCAGTTTAGCCAGAAAATGTTTTTCGATATGCCTGTAAATACTCAACTCCACTTTTTTGGGATCGATGAGTACAAACTTGAGTTGCGAAGGATGTTTTTTATACAAAAGAGAAACCAGCACCGCATTGATACCAACAGATTTACCTTGTCCGGTGGCTCCTGCCATCAATAAATGGGGCATTGTAGCCAGGTCGACAATGTAGTTTTCGTTGTCAATTTTTTTGCCCAAAGCAATCGGCAAACTCATCTTGTTATTGATAAATTTTTCGCTGCTCAACAAAGCACGCATGGATACAATTTGCTTGTTGGCATTGGGGACCTCTATCCCAATTGTGCCTTTGCCCGGGATAGGAGCGATGATACGAATGCCAAGCGCAGCAAGGTTCAGAGCGATATCATCTTCCAGATTTCTGATTTTAGAAATGCGCACGCCTTCTGCCGGAACAATTTCATATAAGGTAACAGTAGGACCTACCGTTGCGCTGATACGTTGTATTTCGATTCCGAAACTGCGCAGCGTGCTGATGATTTGATTTTTGTTTTTTTCCAGTTCTTCTTTATCAATGGAAATGATTTCCTGCGCACGGTCTTCCAGCAAATCCAGTGTCGGGAATTTATAACTTGGTAAGTCTAATTCCGGCGCGTAGGGCTCATTGCTCTGTATGCTGATATGCCCGCTGACAGGCACTTCCGGCGCTCTTTCCGGCTCTGGTGCTTTCACTTCAAAGGAAAGATCAGCTTCTATTGGTTTGGGTTTTTCTTTTTCGGGGATAGAGAAATTATAATTGGCATACGCTTGCTCTTCTTCATCCATTTCCTCTTCGATTATTTCCGGAGTTGGCTGCAAAACTTCATTAACCAATGCTGCTTTTTCAGTTACGGTAAAAGGAGTGTTATCCGCATTCCCGGCATTCGCAAACCTGTCATTGATACTGCCACTGAATTTGCTTTCTTCTGCTGCGTTTTTTTCTTCAGGAATGATTTTTGATACGGTTTCTTCAATCGGATTTATAATTGGTTCTGTATCAAATTCTGCTTTTTCTTTTGTCAATGCGCTGGCAATATTACTACTCACAGACACAGCTTTATTTTTGGCTTTTTTCAGCATCGGGCGGATATCCAGCGAGAAAATGATAAACAGCATCAGGGACACAGTAGCAAAAAGAATAAGGCCTGTTCCCATTTTACCAATAAAACCATTCAGGTAAGCAATTGATTCATTACCCCAGGCCCCGCCCCAGGAAAAATTGGAGTCTGGAAGAAGGTAAGATAAAACAGGTGTTGCGATAAGTAACAATAAACAAACCCAGCGCAGGTATTTGGCAAGTAGGGATATTTTTTTATCATAAACAAGGTATAAACCCATCAGGCTAATCCACAGGCCTATAGTAATGGAAAGGATACCGACACCTTTATATACCAAAGTATGACTTGTCAATGCTCCCAGTCTTCCACCCCAGTTGGTAATGATGCTTTCTTTGTCGGTCAGAAAATTCCAGTTATTTCTGCTGGCCAGCAGTTGATCCTGGTCCGTTTGCCAGGTAAAAAAATAACTAACTATAGAAAAAGTGATAAATGCTCCTATCAGTAAGATTATCGTACCTATTACAAGGCGCACTTGCCTTTTTGTATCGGCGGGGGCAATAGCAGTTTCTTTTGGATTGATTTTTGTTTTTTTTGAAGTTGTCGCCATACACTAAATTATAGGAAGCGCAAATGTAAAACTATTGTGGAGTATTGAGGCAGTTTTGAAAGTCTGAAAAGCAAATTTTGAATTGCGGATTTTGAAAGGAGAATCCTGTAAAATATTTCAGCAAAACAATTGTCTGTCAGAATAAAAAAACTACTTTTGAAAAATCCTTACGGAAACCCAACCATTTAGGGGTTATAGGATGTCTTCTTGATTAAGAAGCCAGAATCTTAAAAAAAAGTAAAAAGTCAGGTAATAAAATACCTGATGAAATGCCCGTTTATCGGGTAGATTAATGAGTACAAAGAAAAAATATTCGACATTTCATTGCAACTTTCAAAAAAAGCCGTATTTTGAACCGCAGTTGTGTATGAAAATGCTGAATTTTAGCAAAATTAAAAGTTAAAATAGTAGTCTTGTAAGTATTGATTTCATTGCACTTTAGCATTATTTGCTGTTAATAAAATTAAAAATAGTAAACACTTTTGTAGTTATATTTTAAGGAAGAAACCATGACAAAGAAAAACATCATCAAACGAGTAAGTCTTACTGCCGCGTTGGCTATTACTGCCTCTTGCGCTTTTGCTCAAGACGTGCATTTCACTCAGTTTAATGCTACTCCACTTATTCTCAATCCTGCCTTTACGGGAAGTTTTGAAGGACCAATACGTGCTTCTGCTATTTATCGCGATCAGTGGAGAAGTGCTCAGGGGCCTGCTGCATATCGCACTTTCGCCGTTTCTGCTGATGCTCCTATCGTTCGTGACCTGAGCGGTGATGATTTTTTGGCTGGTGGTATTCAATTATATAATGACGTAGCTGGCGATGGTAATCTGAGTAATTTTTCAGGATTGCTTTCTGTAGCCTATCAAAAATTCCTGGGTACAGACGGAAATAAAATTCTTGCTGTAGGTTTACAGGGTGGATATACTTCCAAAACAATTGATCTGAGTAAATTATATTACGGCAATCAATTTAAAGACGGTACTTTCCAGGGTGCCGGTGGTACTCAGCTTAACAGCGCTCCGATCCGCTACTTTACAGTAAATGCAGGTATTAGCTATTCTCAGAATGTGAGCCAGAATTTCAGCTATACTTTGGGTGTTGCGGGAAATAATCTGAATCAACCTAAAGAATCTATCAGCAAAAGACAAAACAGCGATGTAGGATTGGGTATGCGCCTTGCAGCTCAGGCTGGAGCAATCCTTTATACAGGAGAAAGATTCAGTCTTCGCCCTGCTGTATTGTATCAGGCACAAACTGCAACGACAGAGATTATTGCTGGTAATGAGTTTAACTACATTATCGGTAGCGATCCTGAAATCAGATCTCTTGCTACAAATATATTTTTAGGTGGCTGGTACAGAAATAATGACGCGATCATGATTTCTGCCGGTATTGAGCACAGAGGTTTGAGAATAGGCGTTGCTTATGATTATAATACTTCTGATTACAAAACTGCTACAAACGGCAATGGTGGTTTTGAAATTTCATTACGTTTCATTGGATTAAATCCAATTTCAGCAGCGCGCAATCTGGTTTATCCTTGCTCACGCTTCTAAGCTTAAGTAGCATAAAACAAAACAAAACAAAATCAAGGTGGCTTTTTAGTTACTTCAATACTTTTATACATTTTACAAGAATAATAACGAACAAACGATATGAGAAAAAACTGGCTTCTCTTTGTACTGGCAACATTTATGGTAGTGTCTCAACACGATGCACAAGCTCAGGACATGGCAAAAGAAAAGTATAGGAATAAGGCCAATGATCCTGTCAAGGATTTGCCTTTCGACAAAAAACTCAAATGGGCAGATGGCTTGTACAGAGAAGGTAGCTATTTTAATGCTATTGAATACTACAAACAACTTAAGCAGGAACAGCCTCGTTTGCCGTACTTAACATACCAACTGGCTGATTGTAGTTATTTAACCCGCGACTATGTACAGGCAGCGGCTTATTTTCAGGAAGCTTACGCAACAGCAAAAGCACTTTACCCTGAAGCTAAGTATAAAGAAGCAGTGATGTTAAAAATGTCTGGTAATTTTGATGGTGCAATTGCTGCATTTAACCAGTTTGTAGCAGATAATCCAAAAAAGTTTAAAAAGCTTAAAAAACGTACGCTTACTATTGATATTGTAGGTTGCGTTATGGCAAAAAATTCAATCAATTCTCCACAGCCATTTACGGTAAAGAATGCAGGACCTAATGTAAACTCTTCCTACACAGAGTCTGCACCATATCCGTTAGGTGACACCGCATTGCTTTATTCAACAATGGCGCAAAATAAAGTTGTAGAAGTTGATAAACGTAACCCAGGTGCATACATGTCACGCTTTATGACTTCTACCAAGGAGAAATTTGTTGCAGATGTGGATTCATTCCAATGGGGTCTGGAGTTTAAAGATGGTAATTTCAATAACCCTCGCTCACACGTTGGTAACGGTTGTTATAGTCCTGGTGGAGATCGTTTTTACTTTACCCGTTGTAAGGAAGAAGATTCAATGAAAGTGATTTGCCGTATTTTTGTTTCAAAGTGGGATACACTTAAAAACAGATGGGCAGAACCTAAAGAATTGGAAGATGGTATCAACGAAGAAGGTTCAAATACTCATCCTTTTATTGGAAAAGTTGGGAAAAAGGAAATTTTGTTTTTCTCTTCTGACCGTAAACTACAGAGCCGCGGCGGTTATGATATCTGGTACTCAGTTTATGATCCGGTAAAAGGTACTTACCGTCGTCCACAAAACGTAGGTAAACAAATCAACACTGATCAGGACGAGCAAACTCCTTATTATGATAGCCGCGTAAATAAATTATATTTCGCATCTAACGGATGGGTTTCAATGGGCGGTTTCGACATCTTCTCTGCAGATGGTGGTCCATCTCGTTATACCAATCTGCAAAACCTTGGATTTCCAATCAACTCTCAAGCAGATGAGATTTATTACATCAAAGATCCAATCGGCAAACCAGACGCTTACGTTGTTTCCAACCGTATCGGTTCAATGGCTTTGAAAAACCCAACTTGCTGCGATGATATCTGGAGAATTCAATCAGAACCAAAATTAAGAGCAATTGGTAAAGTTGTATACCGTGCAACCGGTGAATTAGCAACAGAAACTGTTGTTAAAATGCTGGATGAAACAGGTGATTTGAAAACTTTTGATTCTCCTGATGGTAAATTTGCTTTCAACACTGCGCGCAGTCACAACTATGTAATTACAGCAGATAAGACTGGTTATACATCTTCCCGTCTTAATGTAAATACAAGCGAAGTAAAACGCACTGACCCGGATGATGACGTTGAAGTAACTATTTACCTTGATGAAATTATTGTTTCGAAACCATTTGAAGTTAGCAATATCTATTACGATTTTGATAAAGCAACTTTACGCCCTGAGTCAGTAGCTTCTTTGGATACTTTGGTTAACTTTATGAAAGATAACCCATCTTTGAGCGTTGAAATCTATTCCTTCACTGATGCTAAAGGTGACAATCCTTACAATCAGAAACTGAGTCAGGACAGAGCAACTTCTGTAATGGAATATTTGAAGAATAATGGAATTGATGCCGCACGTATGTTGCCTAAAGCTTTGGGAAAAGAAATGCCTGCAGCTCCAAACCAAACTGCTGAAGGAAAAGATAATCCTGAAGGTCGTCAGCTAAACAGACGGACTCAATTCAGAATTGTAAAAGATGATTCTAAAAGCCGTATCATTTATGATAGCAGCAAACCTGGTAACATAGATGATCAGCAAAATCTTAAAATTAACGAAGATAACAGCCCTGAAGAACCAGCTGATCCGGAATCAGCTCTTGGTCAACCGGGAAGCCGTGTTAATAAAAAATAGTTAGTAGTTTAGTGAATAACCTTAAGTAGCCCCACAGTTTTTGTGGGGCTACTTTTTTTTCCTAATTTTTCAGAAAATTTTAAATGTTAATCCTTACACTCTTAAGTGCTAAAGGTTATTTTTGTTGTTTAAATAAAATAAATAAATGCCCGGATACGAATTGTTTGGCGCCGAAGAGCGCAAAGAAGTGAATGATGTTTTAGAAACAGGAATTTTAATGCGTTATGGCTTCGACGGTCCAAGAAAAGGTATCTGGAAAGCACGTGAGCTGGAGCAGGAAATCTGCAAATATTTTGGGTCTAAAAACGCTCAGTTGCTCAGTAGCGGAACCGCAGCACTGACTACAGCAATGGCAGCACTTGGTATTGGTGCCGGGGATGAAATTATCATGCCAACTTTCACTTTTGTAGCCAGTTTTGAAGCGGTAATCAGTGTTGGTGCGATTCCTGTTTTAGTAGATATTGATGATACTTTGACATTAGACCCAAAAGCAGTAGTCAATGCCATAACAGCCAAGACAAAAGCCGTAATGCCCGTGCATATGTGTGGTAGTATGCCTCAGCTTGATGAGTTGAAGGCTATTTGTACAGCG
>DLGS01000137.1 GCA_002482815.1 Bacteroidetes bacterium UBA7688 | reverse complement strand
CAAGCGCTGCAACAATTCAAAAATGGCGGACGAACCAACCCAGGCGCCTAATAACAAACCAAGCAGAGCTAAATTGGCCTGAATACTTTGCAAGGTTGCCAAAGTCCCCAAAGCCAGAATTAAGGTGGCGATGGCGATTAAACTCATAGGCTTTAACAAAGGTTTCACCTGCTGTTGTTTCCAGCGCACCCAGGGGCCTAAACCCAGCAACAAAGCAAAAGGGATCACCAGATAATAAAACAGCTGATTAAAAAACGGTTCACCGATAGAAATAGAACCCAGGCCTAATTCTTTGTGAAACAGCGGATATAAAGTTCCTAAAAACACCACCAGTGTAGCGGTCAGTAAAAACACATTATTGCCCCACAGCAACACTTCCCGGCTAAACAACTGATACCTTGCTTGTGAGCGCACTGCGTTCATCCGAAGCGCATAAAGGAATAATGAAGCACCGACCACCAACAGTAAAAACACCAATAAATACAAACCACGGCTTGGATCGGACGCAAAAGAATGCACCGAAACCAGCACGCCGGAACGCACTAAAAAGGCGCCCATTAAACTTAAGGAAAAAGCCGCTATGGCCAATAACACAGTCCAGGATTTAAAAGTGCCGCGTTTTTCAGTCACCGCCAGCGAATGCAGCAAAGCAGTGCCTACCAGCCAGGGCATAAAAGAAGCATTTTCTACCGGGTCCCAGGCCCAGAAACCACCAAAGTTCAGGGATTCGTAAGCCCATGCGCCACCCATCATAATGCCGGTTCCCAGCATAGCGCCGGAGAATAAAGACCAGCTTAAAATAGGTTTGATGAAGAGTTTGTAATCGCCTTTCCACAGCGCAGCTACGGCAAAAGCAAAAGGAATTAATGTAGAAGCAAACCCAAGGAAAAGAACCGGAGGGTGGATGACCATCCAGTAGTTTTGCAGCAGTACATTCAATCCGTTTCCATCGGTGATCATACTCAGGTAATTGGCCTGCTGAAAAATGGGTGCATCCTGCATCTGATGCCTTAAGAGCAGGAATGGAGAAGTGCCGATCTGGATATCGCCGGGAAGGTAAATTCCCAAAACTGTTGTAGCCAGCATTACCTGTACCAGTGCAATGACTGTCATAGCACGGCTTTCAAGCGCTTTGCCGGAAAGCATCACCACAATGCCCAGTATGCTGTGCCAGAAGGACCACAGAAGGAAGCTACCTTGCTGGCCTTCCCAGAAGCAGGATAACAGATATTTGGTGTTCAGGCTTTTGTCGGAATGCGCCCAGGCGTAATGGTATTCGAAAAGATGATTGGTAATAATATAGTAAAGCGTAAAAAAGACAGCGAGGATTGCCGCGGTATGAATGATAAAACTGTTGCGGGCTATTGCGAGCCAGCGATTGCTTTGCGCTTCGTCCAGGGCTTCGCAGCGGGCAGAACGGAAATAGGCGAATGCACTCAGCAGAGAACCAATAAAAGAAAGGACTACAAAAAAATGACCCAACTGGCCGGGGAGCAAATGTTCGCCTATGAATTCTGTTTGCAAAAAAATAAATTTAGTTTAAATTGAAAATTGAAAATTGGCAATTCAAAACCAGCCTTTAACCTGATTTGACCAATTATCTTGTTTGCCATTTTACTCATTTAAGAGGCATTTCCGACTGCCACCTGATCATTCTTATATTTACTCGGGCATTTCATTTGTATCTGCGTGCAGCGGAATTCGTTGCCGGACATGCGGCCTGTCATCACAATTTGCTCTGATTTTTCAATGTCAGTTGGTTTTGCACCATTGAAGACTACCTTCAGCACATGGCCGTCTTTATCTTTGACCATAAAACTGCAATGGTTTGGGTCAGTGAGCGGGTCATAAGTCACTTTACGGTTTCCATCCAGTACTCCAATCACACGAAATTGTTTATCAGGACTTTCTGCAGCAGATTTGAAGGTTTCGTAAGTGCTGAAATCGCCAAACATTGAAGCTATAACGGCAACGGCGGCTGCCACCAAAACAAGCAATGCAATATGTGTTTTCTTCATAAAAATAGAATAGAATGTTAGGCCAATGCTAAAGACTTGCAAATTTAGGCTTTCATGGCGTTCGCAAAGTTAATCGTTTCTATAGTTGGATTGATTTTAGTTTTACTTTTGGCAATTATTTATAAAAAGACAAGTTTTAAAATTTAATATCGGCTGTGGATCTTTCAAATTTCGACCCCAATTCGGTTGGGCTTAAAACAAATAATATCTTTGGATTGCCTTTTACCATAGAGCAATCAGAATTGGTTTTGCTGCCTGTTCCCTGGGAAGTGACGGTTTCTTACCGGAATGGTACTGCCCGCGGTCCGGAAAATATTTTCAAGGAATCCTTACAAATTGATTTGTATGATGCAGATGTGCCGGATGCCTGGAAGAGGGGTTATTATATGATGCCCGAAGACCGGAACATCCGTAAAAAGAGCAACTATCTGCGCCAATGTGCGGAACTGATTATTTCCTGTTTGTCCGAAGGCGGCGACCTGGAGTGCAACAGCCAGTTGTGTGGCAAGCTGCAGGAAGTGAATGATGGCACTACCATGATGCGCGACTGGGTGTATGAAATGACCAACAATTTATTGAAAGAAGGCAAACTGGTCGGCCTTGTTGGTGGAGACCACAGCACACCACTTGGTCTGATAAAAGCCCTGGGCAATTACCACGAAAGCTTTGGTGTGCTTCAGATTGATGCTCATGCCGACCTTCGGAATGCGTATGAAGGCTTCAAATATTCGCATGCCTCCATTATGTATAATGTGTTGCAGGAAGTGCCGCAAATGAAGCGCCTGGTGCAGGTTGGTATAAGGGATTATTGTGACGAAGAACTGGAGGTAATCATTGCACAGCCGGAACGAATTACTACTTTCTTTGACAGTAATATTAAGGAACGCCAATATGAAGGAGAAACCTGGAAGGCAATTTGCGAGGACATCGTAAAAGCTTTACCGGATAAGATTTACATCAGTTTTGATATCGATGGTTTGGATCCCAAACTTTGTCCCGATACCGGAACACCTGTTCCCGGTGGATTTGAACTGGAGCAAATATTCTACCTGTTCAAGCAGGTGCACAAAAGCGGCAAAAAAATCATTGGTTTTGATTTGAACGAAGTTTCATGCGGCGAACATTCCACGGATGGTATTGATGCAATTATCGGTGCAAGGGTATTGTATAAAATGTGCAATTACCTGGTGGCGAGTAAGGATAGGTAAACTGAAATTTTACAAGCAATTATAAATCAGGATGGCTTTTTTTAAAAGAAAAAGTCCATCCTGATTTATTTAATAGGGAACATATTGCAATAAGCGTTACAAATACATTCCAATAATTGTACCTGAAATCCCGGTCAAATTGATAAACAAAAAACTGACTCAATAAATAGAGAATTCCGGATAGCTGAACATACAGGTTAATTTCTAAAAACAGTGAAGGGAAAGCTTTATTGCGTATAGCAAACAAAACAAATCCAATACAATTTAATACTAGCCAAAACCAGGGTTCATAGAAAATAGTCTTATTGAATTTGTGGTACATGATATTAAATCCTTCCCGGACCGGATTAGCCAGAGTTGCCACATGCAGTGGATTGTCGGAATCAATAAAAATGGGTACATTCCAATAATCCTCTTTTTCAAATCGCTTTTTAATACGCAGGTAGTATAAATAACCGCTCATCCTGTTTTTCAGGTAATATAAAGGATGTTTTTTTATTGCATTAACCCAACTTTTTGCGACCTCCTCATTTAATTTCTGATCAGGGAATGGCACTAAATCATATTTACGGTCATTTGGCCAGTAAATATGATCAAAACTTGCCGGTGAATAAACAGTTTTGAGCTTTTCAATATCAAATTTCGGATAGGTTTTAATTAAGGCAGGAAAAAGATTTTCACCACTGAGTATCGATATCCCGGCAATATCACACATCTTTAATTTATAGGCTGGAAATTCATTGTTGGTTTTTAAAATAGAATAATTGACAAATCTTAACCCGGTTAATATTAAAAATGGCAAAAGAAGGCATAAGGTCAATGAAATTTTCCAGTTTATTTTTTTAGGGTAAACAGAAACTCTTACGAATGCAGCTATTAGCGGAAAGAGTGCTATAACGCAATTTGAACGGATCCATAGACCAAAACACAATAAAAATGCAATCAGAACAAACCGATATCTTGATTTATTTGAAAAGTTCTCCGATCGGAATAGAAGTACAACTGCCAGTCCCCATAAAATGGCCATCAAAGAATCTCTCATTATATACTGTGCAATCACGACAAAGAATGTGGAAAGTGCGGTTGCAAGCCAGAATTTTAATGACTTAATGTTTAGGTCCCATGTTAGCATAGTTATAAATAGCAAGAAGAGGGCCATTTGCAAAACATAAAGACTTATAAAGCTGCCGGTCAAGTGAATTAAAGTATACCATAAATAGGATAATCCCGGATCAAACCAGTCACCGAAATATTCATTTATTGCATGATTGTATTGTGCCCATGTATCATTACTATACGAACCTGGAAAAAAAACGCTAAAAGTGTAAATGAATAAAGTCAGTCCTACCGTGATTTTTAAGGTTTGATCTCTGTTAGACATGGTGTTTAATTAGGAAGTATTGGGAAATGGTAAAAATGTATCGAACTCAAAAGTAATATTCCTAAAGAGATATCCTTTGTATCTCTAAGTGTTTCCTGAGAAAAAATTAAAACCGCTCTTCTGCACCCAGGCCAAATAACGCATAGTCGTATAATGCCGGGTCTTTTTCATTTAATCCTTTTAATTGTTCGGTAAGCGCTACCGCATTTTGCCAATTTGAATTGGTGTTGGGCAATAAACCAAACCGATGGGCAACATTTGCTACATGCACGTCCAGCGGACATATTAATTGTGCAGGGCTTATCTTTTTCCATATTCCGAAATCCACGCCCATTTTATCTTTGCGCACCATCCAGCGCAGGTACATGTTCAGACGTTTGCAGGCAGATTTTCTTGCAGGTGTGGCGATATGTTTTTTGGTCCGTTCAGGATAATCTTCAAGGCTGAAGAAATAATTGTGGAAACGAATCAAAGCTTGCTCCGTATTGGGATATTTATACTTTGTCTCTGGCACGAAAGCGCTTTCCAGGCTATTGTGTTGACTATAGTGAAATTTGAAGAATGCAATGAAATAGAAAAGGTCTGTTGTATTGAAGGTCCGGTGTGCAAAATGCATCATTTTTTTGAGGTCACTTTCCTGGTGTTGCAGCATAAACTGATGAGGTGCTTCGTCCATCCATGCCATCAGCTTGTTGGTGCTGTTGATGATGCTTGTACGGTTTCCCCAAGCCAATATTGCTGCAAAGAATCCGGCGATTTCTATATCCTGCATTTTTGAGAACCGGTGTGGAATTACTATCGGGTCTTTGGCAATAAAGTCCGGCTGATTATACTGTTTCGCCTTTTGGTTGAGCAGGTTTTTGAGTGAGGTGTTCAATTTATTTAAGCGTGATTATAGTCGTCGTGTCTTTTAAAATTTTTCCATTGGTAAATTCTGCAATCAGTTCAAATTGCATAAATATGCTTGAAGCATCCGGAGTTTTGTCAAGATAAAAATTAAATTCATCATTAGGAGTATGGGTGGAATTGACCGATTGCGCAATACGTTCAGCAATTGAAATTTTGGAAAGTTTTGTAGGAAAATATTTTACCTCTAAATACTTAAAATAGCCACTTACATCTGCACCGGAATTATGACTGGCATCAAATGGTCTTAATGTGATGATACGGATATTTTTCAGTGTATCTCTGGCGATGTAAAAGTCTTGCGCACATTTACAAGCATAGGCCATATTTATAAAGCAAGCATTTGTGGTTTTGGCTTGAACAGTTTCTTTAGTATTGAATTTTATTTGCAGACCATATTTCCTGTTCTCAAAAATACTGTCCAGGTTATATACAGTGTAGTTGTAGGTGGTGTCGCCATTAATTTCATATTCCATATGCTGTGACCTCATTCCTTCTCTGTTATAAAATCTTTCTTTGGCCATTTCGCAATGACAGCAGGCATTTACAAGAATGAGCATGTAATAAAACGCACCAATCAGGGCGGTTTTCTTGAGTAAGCTTTTCATAAGGCTTATTTAAGATAGACTGGTTTTGTTTTAGAACTCAGTTTTTTACCGCTGGCAAATTCAATTACGAGCTCGAAAGCAAGCATTTGTCTTGATGATACTGGTGTTCTCAGGTATAATTCATAAGGAATTGTGCCGGTTGAGTTCGGATTGTATGCCTTGTTTAGCTGATTTATCGTGAGAATATTGTAGAATGCGACACGCTTAGGATTGTATACATAAAATGGTGTCAAAAAATAGTTTTTTACATCAGTTCCTGCAGGGTGGGCAGCATCCAACTTGTTTAAGGTAATCAATGATATAGTCTTGATTGAATCAGCAATGAAAAACTGAGACAAGGCGCAATCACAAGCAAAAGCTGAATTAATCCAGACTGATTTCTTTAGAGCCGCAGCAATAATTTTGTATTCCAGCTCAATTCGGAATCCGTTTCGAGCTGGAATACAAAATTATTGCT
>DLGS01000386.1 GCA_002482815.1 Bacteroidetes bacterium UBA7688 | reverse complement strand
CCGGAGGCCGCCGTGATTCCAGGTACAATTTCAAAAGGAATATCATAATCCGAGAGGGTTTGTATTTCATCCAAAACATTTGAAAAAAAAGCAACATCCCCTCCTTTTAATCGTACTACAATCTGACCATTTACTGCATGCTCTATCAATAAATCATTGATGCTTTTTTGCTTAAAAGAAGCAGCATTACGACCTTCCTTTCCTACAAATATTATTTGTGCTTTGGGATTAACCCACTGATACAATATAGCCTCACTAACGAGTCTGTCTATTAAAACCACATCTGCTATCTGAAGATACCTGACGGCTTTCAGGGTTAATAATTCCGGGTCACCAGGACCTGCACCAATAAGGATTACTTTGCTTGCATTCATTACTTAAAAATTAATGGTTTTAATAAAGATCTTCGACAGACAGGTATCGTTCCCCTGTGTCATAATTGAAAGTCAGTATGATTGAATTTGATGGGATTTCCTCAATAATTTGTGACACGGCTGCGAGCGATGCACCTGTAGAAATGCCTGAAAAAACACCTTCCTCCTTTGCAATTCTTTGGGCAAACAAAAAGGCATCACTTTTACTAACCTTAATAATTCCATCCAAAATCTGAGTATTCAAAATTCCCGGCACAAACCCGGCTCCAATACCTTGCAGTGGATGAGGTGACGCTTGCCCACCACTTAATACCGGAGACAATTCGGGTTCTACAGCATAAATTTTCAATGCAGGAAATTTCTCTTTCAGTATCTCGGCAACTCCAGTGATATGGCCTCCTGTTCCTACACCAGTCACCAGATAGTCTATCCCTTCAGGGAAGTCATTCAATATTTCCAATGCGGTTGTTTTCCTATGTATTTCACTATTGGCCTGATTGTCGAATTGTTGAGGTATCCAGGAATCGGGAATCGTTTCAGCCAATTCCCTTGCACGTTCTATGGCTCCTTTCATTCCCTTTTCCCTTGGAGTCAATTCAAATGTTGCACCATAAGCAGACATGATTTTACGACGCTCAATGCTCATAGATTCCGGCATTACCAGTATGATTTTATAGCCTTTCACTGCGGCAACCAATGCAAGACCAATCCCTGTATTACCCGAGGTGGGCTCTATAATTGTACTGTTCTTTGTTAGCAAACCTCTTTGTTCTGCGTCCTCAATCATTGCAAGCGCAATACGATCTTTGATGCTTCCACCGGGGTTGCTACGCTCCAGCTTAATCCACACTTGCGGGCCCTTGGTAAATAGTTTATTCAATTTGAGATGAGGCGTATTTCCGATCGTCTCTAAAATATTATTTGCTTTCATTTCTATTTTTTTGTTTTAAATTTTAAATTATAAAGTCTAACGATTCCGGTAATGGGTTCTTATCTCTAACTATTATTTCACTTTTGTGATACACAATAGAATTAGGTTCCACGCTTTTGGTTAACCATACATTTCCTCCGATGATACTGTTCTCACCAACGATGGTCTTGCCTCCAAGTATGGTTGCACCAGAATAAATGGTGACATTGTCCATAATGGTAGGATGTCTTTTTTGCGATGCTAATTCTTTTGCTACCGACAAGGCTCCAAGCGTTACTCCCTGATAGATTTTTACGTTATTACCAATCGTAGCTGACTCCCCAATTACAATGCCTGTTCCGTGATCAATAAAAAAAGAAGAGCCGATCACTGCAGCAGGATGAATATCGATACCGGTTTTACTGTGAGCATATTCAGATAAAAGCCTGGCAATGAGTACTGCCTTTTGTGAGTGTAACTGATGAGCAAAACGATATATGGCCGTAGCAAAAAAACCAGGATAGGCAATGAATACTTCATCAATAGAAACGGCAGCAGGATCAAACTGAGCAATCGTTGTAGCATCAACAAGCAATTGAGGATAGATTTCCTCAAGGGCTCTAAAAAAAGCTTCTGTAATACGCTGTGCCTTCTGCTCCTCCAATTCAACCTGAACTATTAAACGCTTCAGGTTTTTGCTTAATCCATCATAAGCGCGCTGCCATTCTTCTTTACTTTTATACGATTTTGGATCTGTAGTAAATAGAAAAGAAAACAGTTGTTCGGCAAAATCAAACAATAAATGCTTGTCAGGAAAGCGCTTGTGAGGCAAGCAATTCTGATGGTATAAATCATCTAAAAAGGTGTTTGTCATTTTATAGTTTTATTGAATGATTACTGCTCCAACCGTTACATTGCTGGTTTGATCAATAAGAATTCCTGCACCGGTTGATTTATTGTTTACAAAGGAGTCTATAGCTACAGGCCGAGCGGTTTTGATGGAAGCTTTAACGATTTCATTAAGTTTCACTTCAGAAGGCGAGTTGTGTTTTTCAAGTGTATTGACGTCAATCAGGTACTGTAAATCAGAAATGACAACCGGAGTAATATTGCTGTTTATTTGAAGTAAATACCTGTTGCCCTGAACTAAAACTTTTCGGTCCATCCAATTAATAATCACTTCAATTTCATTCGTCACTTTTAGCGCGTCATCCTTCTTTACAATAAGATCTCCACGGCTTATATCTATATCATCTTCTAATTGTATGACTGCACTTTGTGTGGCGAATGCCTGTTTTACAGGTTTCCCGTCTTGTTCTATCGATTTGATAATTGTAGAAATTCCTGAAGGTTGCACGATAATTTCTTCACCAACAGCAAATATTCCGCTGGTAACCTTGCCGGCATAGCCGCGATAGTCAAGCCATTCCTCAGTTTGAGGCCTGATTACATATTGAACCGGAAATCTTGCATTGACCAGATTAATGTTATTTTCAATTGTTACATTCTCTAAAATTTCCAGCAAAGCAGGTCCCCTATACCAATTAAAGCTTCGGGTATTCTCTACAATATTGTCACCATTCAAAGCACTGATGGGAATAAAATTCACATTCTTAAGAGAGAATTGTTTTGTAAGTTTTACATAATCTCTTTTGATACTTTCATAAACACTGCCCGCATCCGGCACCAGGTCTATTTTATTTACAGCAACTATTACATTGGGTATTTGTAACAACGAAGCAATAATTGTATGTCTTTTGGTTTGTTCCACAACCCCATTTCGTGCATCAATAAGGATAATGATTAAATCTGTGTTTGATGCACCGGTTATCATGTTTCTGGTGTATTGAATATGCCCCGGCGCATCTGCAATAATGAATTTTCTTTTTGGCGTTGAGAAATATTTATACGCTACATCAATCGTTATACCCTGCTCCCGCTCTGCTCTGAGCCCATCGGTAAGCAACGCTAAATCGAGCGTGCCATTTTTATTTTTCCCAACTCGCTCAAGGGCATCTAACTGATCAATTAAAATATTCTTTGAATCAAAAAGCAATCGGCCAATCAGGGTACTTTTCCCATCATCAACGCTTCCTGCTGTCATAAATTTTAGTAGGTCCATTTGTTTGTTTTTACTTTGTTAGAAATAACCATTTTTTTTCCTGTCTTCCATTGCCGCTTCAGATACTTTATCATCAATACGCGTTTCTCCACGTTCACTGGTTCTTGAACCCAAAATGTCCCGAATAATGTCATCAATAGTTTCTGCATCAGATGCTACAGCAGCGGTGCATGTCATATCACCCACTGTCCTATACCTCACTTTTTTTGAAAGGATCACATCATCGTCATCAATCTGAATAAAAGGAGAGACAGCAATCAGTTGATTTTGGTATTCAATCAATGATCTTTGATGAGCAAAATAGATTTCGGGTAAGGCGATGGACTCTCTTTTAATATAATTCCATACGTCAAGTTCCGTCCAATTGCTGATTGGAAATACCCGGACATTTTCCCCTTTGTTTATCCTTCCATTGTAAATATTCCAGAGTTCAGGTCTTTGCAACTTGGGATCCCATTGTCCGAATTCATCTCTTACTGAAAAGATCCTTTCCTTAGCTCTTGCCTTCTCTTCATCTCTGCGGGCACCACCGATACAAGCATCAAATTCAAATTCCTGAATAGTTTCCAAAAGGGTAAAAGTCTGAAGAGCATTTCTACTGGCGAATTTGCCTTTGGGCTCAGTAAGATTCTGTTTGATAATGGTATCTTCTACATTTCGAACTATTAAGGTTTCTCCAATTTCCTCCACACGTTTATCTCTGAAGGAAAGTGCTTCAGGAAAATTATGACCGGTATCAATGTGTACCAATGGGAAGGGAAGCTTACCCGGCCGAAAGGCTTTTAATGCCAGATGTACAAGAACTAATGAGTCTTTTCCACCACTGAAAAGCAGCGCGGGACGCTCAAATTGACCAGCTACCTCACGAAGAATATGAATTGATTCCGACTCTAACTGGCTTAAATAATCTGTTGAAAATGTTGTCATGTTTTTATTTTTTTGGGTTAATGTGTAGTCCGCATTCTTTCTTACTGTTTTCTTCCCACCACCATCTGCCAGCTCTAAAGTCTTCACCAGTGTTAATTGCTCTTGTACAAGGGGCACAACCAATACTTACAAAACCTTTTTCGGTTAATGGATTAAAGGGAACTTTATTGGCCAGGATATACTCTTTTACATCTTCTGTTGTCCAGTGAACAAGTGGATTGAATTTGATGATTTGATTTACCTCATCCCACTCCAGTCTTTTTAAGTCTGTTCTATTCAAGGAATGTTCTGCACGTAAGCCTGTAATCCAAACCAGCTGTCCTTTCAAAGCATTGCCAAGAGGCAGTATTTTACGGATGCTGCAACATTCCTTTCGTAAATCAACAGATTCATAGAAGGAATTGGGGCCGTGCTGTTGCAGAAAAGAGCTCACCTCTCCCGCCTCAGGAAAAAATGCTTTTATTTGAATGTTGTAATGCACTTTTGTTCTATGCCAGGTGTCATAGGTTTCTTCAAATAACCGACCCGTGTCTAAAGTGAAAATATTAACCGGAGTATTGGACCGAACCAAAATATCTGTCAATACCTGATCCTCGTTACTGAAACTCGTGGAAAACGTTAATTTGTCATTGGCAAAAAGGGAGAGCGTATTCAGTGCATCTTCAATTGACAACAATTCAATTTGTTGTGACAAGTGCACGAACACTTCTTCTAGTAGATGTGACATCTGCTGTTATTTAATTTAGAAAGTAAATGGATTAAACCGAAAAGTCAGAACAGACCTATCCCACAAGCTGAACAATGCAGCCTGGTCATTAATTGAATTTAATTAAAACGGGAGGGATTAATTGTTAGGACAACAATGCGAATGACAACAACAACAACACATAGACATACGAACAGATGAACTGTTAGTAGTAAAGCCTAAGCCACGGTACGTTGTTGCTGTTTTCATTTTTAGAAAATTAATTTTTGAATTGCTTTGTACGATTGCCCACTCAGAATAATTCAGAAGCTTTTGATTTGAGATCAAAAAAAAAGCACCTCTGATAAATCAGAAGTGCTAAATATAGTAAACGTGAATTTTACAATTTTGCTCTGACTTATCTACCCTAAATAAATAGGATGGAATTAGCACCTGTTTTTCAAACTGAATTGAAAAGGTTGCTAAGGCTTCAATGGGCCATTACCCTCTGCCTTTCTTAATAAGTAATCGTTTTAAAGAACTGATGCAAAAGTAAAGAAGAATTTCATTCCACCAAATTATTTATTCCTTTTTCAAAAAATAATTTATCGCTGATTTGATTTAAATCTCTGTGCCAGGACTGCTTCAACATCACACAATTGAAAACCTTTTGCTTCCAGAAGAATAAGATAATGAAACATTAAATCTGCTGCCTCTCCCAAAAACAATTCATCATTATTATCTTTTGCTTCAATAATCAATTCCACAGATTCTTCTCCCACTTTTTGTGCAATTTTATTAATGCCTTCTTGAAATAACGAGGACACATAAGAGGCTTTATCGTCCCTAACTTTCCGTTGAGCAATAATAGATCCCAACCTGTCAAGGACACTTGTTCTGAACGACTCATTACCGTAACAAGAGTGTTGACCAGTATGACAAACAGGCCCGCGGGGCACTACTGTAAACAATAATGAATCGCCATCACAATCCAAAAAATATTCTTTGATATCCAAAAAATTTCCTGAGCTTTCGCCCTTTGTCCAAAGCCGGTTTTTGGACCGGCTAAAGAAAGTGATTCTGTTGGTTTTTATACTTTGCAGGAAAGCCTCTTCATTCATAAAGGCTTGCATTAATACCTGGTTCGATACAAAGTCCTGAATAATGACAGGCATTAATTTATTGTCGTACTTCTCAAAATCTGGTTTCATAAACGGACATTAATGTTGTTATTTTTTAGACTAATTTTTAAATCAGGTAAGGATAAATTTCCATTATGAAAAATTGAGGCGGCTAATGCAGCATCACAATTAGTACTTGCAAAAAGTGTTTTAAAATGATATGCATTTCCTGCTCCACCACTCGCTATGACAGGAATGCTCATTGCGTTTGATATCGTATCTATTAATTCTAAGGCAAACCCCTCCTTAGTACCATCATGATCAATAGACGTGAGTAATATCTCACCTACCCCGCTGCTCTCAGCTTGCTTCACCCAATCAATGGTTTTAATACCGGTAAAAACCTTACCTGCATTAGAGAAAATATAAGATACGCCATCGATGCATTTAGCATCAACCGCCAAAACAATACATTGGCTACCAAATTGCTTATTCAACTCTGTTAATAATTGCGGATTTTTAATTGCAGCACTATTAATCGAAATCTTGTCGGCACCTGCTTTCAACAGCACTTCAACATCGCTGATACTTTGGATACCACCACCAACAGTAAATGGAATGTCAATTTCATGAGCTATTTGCGATACCAGTTTAGCAAAAGTTTTCCTTTGCTCTATTGTTGCGCTAATATCCAAAAATACAAGCTCGTCTGCACCTTCAATTGCGTATTGCTTTGCCATAATAATCGGATCACCCATTATGACCATTTCCGCAAAGTGAATACCTTTCACCGTCTTGCCACCACTAACATCCAGGCAGGGAATTATTCTCTTCGTCAAAGCCATAAATCACAAGTATTTTTTTAAATCACTTAATTTAATTCGTTCTTCATAAATAGCTTTACCTACTATTACAGCTGCACAGCCTGCAAGATTTAATTCATCAATATCAGCCAATGACGATACACCACCACTGGCTATTAATTCGATGCCTGGAAAACTTTTTATCAATTGGCGATATAAATCAGTAGCACAGCCAGCCAACATGCCGTCTTTTGAAATATCCGTACAAAAAAAGTGCTTAAAACCTTTGTCAGCATACGGTTTGATAAAATCTTCAATCATAATATCCGTATGTACTTTCCAGCCATTTATCATAAGCTTCTTATTGAAAACATCTGCACCAAGCCATATTTTATCTGCACCAAATTGTTGTGCCCATGCAAATACAAGTGATGGATTTTTGACAGCGATCGTACCAAGGTTGATAATTTTGGCGCCGGCCTTATAAACATTTTCTACATCCTCCGTGCACTTAATGCCACCTCCGTAATCAACCATTAAAGTGGTGCTTTTTGCAATGGCTTCCAATATGTGGAGATTAGCCGGCCGACCACTTTTTGCGCCGTCCAAATCCACAAGGTGTAAACGCCTGAAACCAGCATCTTCAATTTTTCTTGCCATCTCCACAGGTGATGAACCATATAGAGTGCTTTTGGAAAAATCGCCTTGTTCGAGGCGGACACATTTGCCGTTAATAAGATCCATAGCGGGAATAACTTGTATCATAAATTAATGAAGTTTTTCAGGATTAAAGAGCCTGGCTTTGAGGACTTTTCCGGATGAAACTGAACACCATAAAAGTTTTCAAATTGAAGCGCAGCACTATAGTCAATCAAATAATTTGTTGTGGCAATTGTTTGCGAGTTTAAGCCAACATAATAACTGTGCACAAAATATTGATAAGCGCTTTCATCAAGGTTTTCAAATAGTGGGCCGATCAAATTGTTAATTGTATTCCAGCCCATTTGCGGCACTTTCAAAGTACCTGAAAATCGTTTCACTTTGTGTTTAAAAACACCCAAACATGGTGTATCATTTTCTTCCGAGTGTTCACATAACAATTGCATACCCAAACAAATACCAAGAACCGGTTTCGTAAGGTTGATAATAACTTTATCCAAACCCTTTTTGCACAAGGATTGCATGGCAAAATTTGCCGTACCCACTCCCGGCAGAATCACTTTATCGGCAGAAGTAATAACACTGGCATCGTCTGAAACAATTGCATTAACCCCTAAACGTTGTAAGGCAAAAAAGACCGAATTAATATTTCCAACATTGTAATCTACAATAACAATTTTCATAACATTCCTTTGGTGCTGGGTAAACTCATATTTTCCTTGTCTATACGGATAGCCATTTTTATGGCACGCGCAAAAGCTTTGAAAATGGCTTCAATTTTATGATGCTCATTTGTGCCCTCTGCTTTGATGTTGATGTTGCACCGCGCGCCGTCACTAAATGATTTGAAAAAATGATAAAACAATTCTGTCGGAACATCGCCAATTTTTTCTCTTTTAAAATCGGCCGACCACTCTATCCAATTTCTTCCACCAAAATCAATGGCAACCTGCGCCAATGCATCGTCCATTGGTAGGCAGAATCCATATCGCTCAAGCCCCATTTTTTTTCCAAGCGCATTATTAAAAGCCTGGCCCAATGCTATCGCAATGTCTTCGACAGTATGATGTTCATCAATATCAAGGTCTCCATTTGCTGATAACTCAATATCAATAGAGGAGTGCTTTGATAGTTGCTCCATCATATGATCAAGAAATCTTAGGCCCGTTGAAACTTGATAAATTCCGTTTCCATCCAAATTTAACCGAAGTGAAATGTTCGTTTCATTTGTTATTCTGGAATACTGAACAATACGATTATTTGCTTTGAGGAAACTGTATATTTCAATCCAATTGCTGGTTTGAAAACAGCGTTCCGCTACTGTTGGTTCTACATTTAAATCGGAAATTAAAATAGCACCTGCATTTAAATTTTTGGCCAACTGCACATCTGTTAACCGATCGCCAATTACAAAAGATTGCCGCAAATCATACTCATCCGAAAAATAAGAGGCTAACATGCCAACACCTGGTTTCCGTGTATTTTTTTGTTCGTGTTCAAACGAGGTATCAATATGAATTGCCTTGAAATAAACGCCTTCATTCGTAAGAATTTCAAGCATTTTAGTTTGTACAGCATCAAAATTTCCCTGAGGATAAACAGCCGTCCCCAAACCATCCTGATTGGTAACCATGACCAACTCAAAATCAAGTTCCTGCTGGATTTTATGCAGCATTCTGATGACATTGGGTAAAAAAACCATTTGCTCTAACGTATCAACCTGATGTGTTATGGGTGGTTCCTGAATGATGGTTCCATCCCGATCAATAAATAGTATTTTTTTCTTCATTTCTAAAAATTCTTTAGTGCTTTAATTAATTGACTGTTTTCATCTTTTGTTCCGATAGTGATGCGCAGACAATCTTCGCATAGAGCAATACCGGATCGATTGCGTGTAACAATGCCAATTGTTTTGAGGTAGTCGTAGATTTTGTTGGCCTCTAAAAATCTTACCAAAACAAAATTGGCATCTGTTGGAAAAACCTTTGTTACAATAGAGATTTTTTCAAGATTTTTTATCAACAAATCCCGCTCTTTATTTAATTCCTGAATCCAGTCATTTTTTTGAGTAACCTTAGCAATAGCTTGTATAGCCAGCTCTTGCGCTGCAGTATTAATGTTGTATGGATACTTGATTTTATTGAGAATAGCGATGATTTCAGGAGATGAAATGGCCAATCCAATTCTTAATCCTGCCAAACCCCAACCTTTAGAAAGGGTTTGCAGCACAACAAGATTGGGGTATTGATCAAGTTTTTCGACCCATGACGCAGATTCAGAAAAATCTACGTAAGCCTCATCTACCAAGACAATACCATCAAAATGAATCAATAAAAAGTCAATGCTTTCCATAGAAATCAGATTTCCAGTAGGGTTGTTGGGGCTGCAAATGAAAATCATTTTTGTTGTTAACTTGATGGCATTAAGCGCTGCTTCAATCTTGATTTGAAAATTAGCGTCTAGTGGCACTTCAAGCACTTCTACTTCATTAATTTTTGCTGCTATTGCATACATCCCATAAGTAGGCGGAAAACATAAAACGCTGTCTTGTGAAGGATTACAAAAGGCCCTGAATAATAAATCAATTGCTTCATCACTTCCATTTCCCAGAAATATCTGTTCTTGGTTTACCCCTTTCAATTTCGCCAGCTGCGTTTTTAGCTGCGCTTGTTGCGGATCAGGATACCGGTTATATTGTCCACCAACAAGACTGCCCATGCTGTTTTCATTGGCATCTAAAAATATAGAAGCGTTGCCATTGAATTCTGACCTAGCAGAAGAATAGGCTACAAGACTTTTGATATTTTGTCTTAATAATTTTTGAATTGAAAAAGATTTCATTGTTATTTCTTTAATCGGATTGTTATCGAATTTGCATGAGCATCAAGTCCTTCTGCAATTGCCATTGTTTCTACTGTTTTCGCGATATTAGATAATCCCCTTTTCGTGAGTTTCTGAAAAGTGATTTTCTTACAGAAGCTATCAACTGATACACCACTATATGATTTTGCGTAACCATTGGTTGGTAAGGTGTGATTGGTTCCTGTGGCATAATCACCTGCACTTTCCGGCGAATAATTTCCAATAAATACAGAGCCTGCATTGATAATCTCAGTCGCCCGGCTATCAGCATTTTCGCAAGCCAGAATTAAATGCTCCGGTGCATAATGATTGACAAATTCAATACATTCATCCATTGTAGATAAAAGAATTGCTCTTGAATTTATTAGCGCCTGTACAATAATATCACAGCGGGCGTGCATGTTGATTTGCTCCAGAATGCAATCATTAACGCGCTCTAAAATTGACAAACAGTCGGACACAATCATTGCCTGTGAATCCGGTCCGTGCTCTGCCTGTGCCAGTATATCCGCTGCAATAAATTCCGGTAGACCTGTACTGTCGGCTACTATAGCTACCTCCGAGGGTCCGGCAGGCATATCAATTGCAAAGCCCCAACTACTCAGTTTTGATTTTGCCAGAGTTACATATTGATTCCCGGGCCCGAATATTTTATTAACCTTAGGAATTGTTTCCGTGCCAAAAGCCATTGCGGCAATTGCCTGAGCTCCACCAACCTTATACACCTTATTCACTTTACATAAAGCAGCAGTATACAAAATAGCCGGATGAATTTCATTTTCAGGTCCGGGCGGTGTGCAGATTATAATTTCTTTGCAGCCGGCTAATACCGCAGGAATGGCTAACATCAGTACTGTTGAAAACAAAGGAGCAGAACCACCGGGTACATACAGCCCGACTCTTTCTATGGGCAAGGCTTTTCTCCAGCATGATATTCCTTCCATTGGAGACACAACAGGTTCTTCCTGCATTTGACTTTTGTGGAATAAAGTGATATTGTAATGTGCCTGAGCAATCGCTGTTTTCAACTCTTCTGAAATTTGCTTTGACGCCTCTTCAAATGCTGTAGCGGAAACTTCCAGGGAATCACACAATACTTTATCAAACTGCTTAGTGTAGGCAATTAATGACTTATCTCCATTTTGCTGAACACATTTCAAAATTGTCTCTACAGTATGCTCAATAGACGCTTCAGACGCATCAGCTCTTTGAGAAAGAAGACTCCATTTTTCTGTAGGCGGGTATTTAAAAATTTCAATCATAAAATCATTTTTTCGATTGGTGCTATTAATATTCCTTCGGCACCTAAGGATTTCATCTTTTCGATAATATGCCAAAATTCATCTTCGTGCAAAACGGAATGCATGGAGCTCCAGCCTTCCGTTGCCAGTGGCAAAATTGTTGGACTTTTCATCCCAGGCATTAATTTACTGATCGATTCGATTTGTGAATTCGGAACATTCAGCAATACATATTTGTATCGCTTTGCTTTCTTCACTGCGTTAATCCTGAAAATCAATTGTTGCAGAATTTCCTCTTTTTCCAGCGCTAACTGTGGATAAGAAATCAATGCAGCTTCAGAAGAAAAAATAACTTCTACTTCTTTCAAACCATTTAAAAATAAAGTGCTTCCGGAGCTCACTAAATCACAAATTGCATCAGCCAGACCTATTCCCGGAGCAATTTCAACTGAACCACTGATTTCATGAATTTCAGCAGAAATATTGTGTTTGGCTAAAAAATTACTAAGAATATTCGGATAGCTTGTTGCTATTCTTTTTCCCTGTAAACAACCGATATCGGTGTAAGCATCACCTTTAGGGACTGCCATGGATAGCCTGCACTTTGCAAAACCTAAAGCATCAAGTTCCTTTACATTTTTGCCCTTTTCCTGAATAACATTTTGCCCGACAATACCTATATCCGCTACTCCATCTGCAACATATTGCGGTATATCATCGTCGCGCAGGAAGAGGATATCTAAGGGGAAATTAGCAGCTTCTGTAAGCAGGGTATTGATACCGCTACCAATTACAATACCACATTCTTTAAGCATCAGGACTGAATCCTCATACAACCTCCCGGATTTTTGAATTGCAATTTTAAGTCTCATAAAAAAATTAAATAAAAAAAGGGCTCACCGAATGGTAAGCCCTTGAAATGAAAAAATGAAATATGGAAATATTACACAAAAACACCCCAGCCTACCCTTTGGATAAGATGATGATGCAGATGATGTAAATTTTGTGACAAGATGTTTCTTTGTTTATTTTGGAATGCAAAGATTAGAAAAGGAGTTTTACAATTCCAAAAAAATAAAAAAGAAATGTTTATATCGGTTTAGGACTGCCAAGCCAGTCTTTCGACATTCGATCGAACAGATGCGTCTATTTCATCCGTAAAACAATTTTAAGTTTGAAATTTTCGATTTTAGATGAACCCATATTTTCTATTAATAAAGAAAAACCAGTGCAGCAAAGAGTTGCTATCTTTTCAGAAGTGAGGTTTATTTTAATCTTCCGAAATTTAGCTAAATACTCCTTATCAATTAAAGACTTGTGAAGGTATGAGCAAAGATCAGTCGTAGCTGCGGAGAGCGAAAAAATTAAAAACGCTGAAGAAATCAAGCATGCCACTAATTAAAACAGGAATAAAATTATTATTACTTTTGATTTAATCAGTACAACTAATCGTTCCGTCCTATCGATAGGCTTCTTTTCATATTTCAATGTTGCTTTCAAAAAACTTTGAGGCTCTCACACTATATCCTGGTGCTGCTGCTGCTATTATCAGGACATTCCGGCACAGCGCAGCAACCAGCTCACTTCATCCTGGGTGAAGACCAGTTCAGGGGTATTCAGATTTATGATGTTATTCAGGATCAGGAATCAAACTTCTGGATTGCAACAGACGAAGGACTTTACATGTACGATTATCACAGCATACGCAAAGTAGAGTGTGATGAATCAAAAAGCAATGCAGTGTTTGGTTTTGTGATAAATCAGGAAGGGACAATCTATTGCCACAATCTGAACAATCAGGTTTTTCAGATAAAGCAAAAACGATTCAAACTTTTTCATGAAATCAATTCAGAAGAAAGTTCATCTGATATGAGCTTATCGGTTGGAGATGATGAAAATCTGTTGATTGGTACCAATCGCATTATTGTACTGGATAAGCAAGGGAAGATTATCCAAAAATCCCAAAAGATTACAGGGTATATCGGGCAACCTTTTAACGCTGGCAGGAACAAAACAATTTATCCGATTCAAGGTTCAGATTCCATCCTTATTTATTCCCGGCAGAAATTCAACAAACAGAAATTAAATGTTACAGGAAACGAGAAAGCGCAATCCTTACGTTTCTTCCGGTTAAATAATCAGGATTATGCCATTAATTTATTCCTTTCCCAAACTTATCTGTTCGACACCAAAAGCTTCAGTTTAGCACCTACAGAAAACCTTCCTTTCAAAGCGAACCGGAGTACCCGGTTGTACAGCACAGGAGATGTTGTCTGGGCGGCCGACTTGTTACAGGGTGTGCATCTCATCGAATCCCCGCAAAAAAAGTTTAAGGTCAGCAATCTCTATCAGAACTATTATATCTCCAATGCCTTCAGAGATAAAGAAGGGAATTATTTATTGAGCACTTTTGATAAAGGAATACTGGTCATCCGCGACCTTTTGGTACCTGAAGTAATTCAGTCCTTTCGTGACGATCCGATCACCGCTCTCTATTCAGACAATAGTATTGGCCTGCTGATGGGCTCTTCAAAAGGAAAAGTTTTCACCTTTCAAAATTCAGGAGAGCATCCAATCAATCTGCAAGGCAAGCGTTCTATTGATAAAATATACGGAAGCGAATTCAGCGACCTTATCATTTTTGATGACGGAAGAACGAAGGCTTATCACAAAAAGACGCATCAAAAAATTGAAATTTTTGAGCGTTCGTTAAAGGATGTAGCCTTTGTAACTGCTAAAGACTTTTATATCGGAACCAATACCGGGATTTATAAATGTGAACTGCAGCCAGACCACAGCATTGGTTATCTGGCCTTGAGCAATACCTATTCAAGGATTTATTCACTTGCATACAATGAAGAGGAAAAATGCCTCTATGCTGCAACTTCATCAGGATTAATCAGTGTTGATAAAAAAGGAGAAGTACAAAAAATTGAATTTAACAAAGAGGGTATTTATCCTACCAGTCGATTGTATTACCAGAAAGGAAAAGTATATGCAGGAGAAAGAAAAAACGGAATACTTATCATCGCCCGTAATAAAATAGTACAGGCTATCAACCCTGTAGTAAATGGCCAGAAAGAAATTGTCAGTAAAATCTTCATAAAAGACAGCAGCATTTTTGCCAAAACTTCAAGTGGATTTTATCAATTTGACATGAACGGAAACATGACAAAGTCTATTCAGAATGTTTTCGGCTTTTCTAACAAAAGAGTAATTGATTTTACTTTCCACAAAGACATGTTGTGGGTAAGCCATTCGGGCGGATTACAACAGATTGACCTGAAATATTATCATGCCAACCTGCATAACCCTGCCTGCCATATCACAAAAATATACGTTAACGATACCCCTAGAAAGGTTTCAGACCATCTTCAGCTCACCAGCAGGGAACGGAAAATTAGTTTTGCGCTTACTTCTCCTACTTTGCGCAATCGCGAAAGCATCCGTTATCATTACCGGCTGTTGGGCTATGATGATAAGTGGCAATCCAATAATTTCGACGCCAATATCATTACATACAATGCCTTGTCTCATGGCGATTATACCTTTCAGGTAAAAGCAGAAAACCAGGGCAAATTCAGCCCTATGATTTCCTATACTTTCAGCATTGCCCAACCTTTCTATTCCCAATGGTGGTTTATTGCAGGCGTAATGATTTTGTTTGTAGTGATTGTTCTCTTTATCTACCGATGGAAATTAAAACAACAGCGCATCAAAAATGAGCAGATCACAGAATTAAACACATCAAAACTGACGGCAATTAAGTCGCAAATGAATCCACATTTCATTTTCAATTCACTTAATTCCATTCAGGATCTCATCCTGAAAGGCGATGTGGAAAACTCGTATTCTTACATTACCACATTCTCCAATTTGGTGCGTAGCACTTTAAACCATTCAGAACAAGAGTTTATCGATTTCGAACAGGAAATAAAACTGTTGGAATTATACCTCTCCCTGGAAAAATTACGCTTCAAAAAGAATCTTAATTACAGCATAGAAAGTAAAAATGTAGAGGACATTATGGTGCCTCCTTTGATTATCCAGCCCTTTATTGAAAATGCATTGGTGCATGGTCTTTTACACAAAGAAGGCTCAAAAGAACTTAAAATAAGTTTTGAAGCAAAAGACAACCTGATTTGTATCATTGAAGATAACGGAATAGGTCGTGAGAGAGCTAAATCAATCAAAAAGCGGCAGCGCTCGGAACATGAATCATTTTCCGGGAAAGCAATTCGCAAGCGGTTTGAAATCCTGAGTAAAATCTTTGAAGGGAAATTCGGTTTTGAATACGAAGACCTCTTCCACGAAGGAATACCAAGCGGAACAAAGGTCATCTTAACGATTCCGATAAAACACAAATTTTAGTCCATTGCTAAAGAAAAACAGTGAGTTGCTGAATTAAATGATGGCAGAAAGGTCTCAACCCCTAGATTTACAATCAGTGAAAAAAATAAAAGCCATACTGGTCGATGACGAAGAAAGTGCAAGGGATGTGCTCCACAACCTGTTGCTCCGTTTTTGCCCTGAGGTAAACCTGGTGGCGAAATGTGAGAACGTAAAACAGGCCGTAAAATTCATCGAAGCAGAACAACCCGACCTTGTGTTTCTGGATATAGAAATGCCCAACTATGCAGGATATGAAATCGTCAATTTCTTTCAGCAGATTAATTTCGAAATTATATTCATTACCGCGTATGATCAATATGCCATCAGGGCGTTTGAGATTGCTGCCATAGATTACCTCCTGAAACCGATTGATATCGACCGGCTGAAAAATGCAGTTGGACGCGTCAGTGCCAATCGCAACGTAGAACATCAATCGCAACGGATGTCGCTTCTGAGCAACACGCTGCAAAGCAATCAGCTCAAAAATCTTGTAATCACAGATAAAGGGCTCCAGCAAATTATTCCCATTGAAAGTATCATTGCCATAGAAGCCCAGGAGTCCTATTGCTGCATTAATACGCCGGATCAAAAACATATAGCTTCCAAAAACCTTCGCCATTTCGAAACCATACTGGAAAGTCTGCCGCAGTTTATAAGGGTTCACAAATCCTGGTTGATTAACACAAAATTTATTCTCAGTTATTCAAAATCCGAATTCTCCATCCTGCTGAAAAATGGTATTGTAGCGAAACTCTCCAAGTACAAGAAAGCCGAATTTGAACAGGCCATAAAGTAGTTCCATAATTTATTTCTTACCAAAACAGTATTCAGCCCGACAATTTTTTGCCGGGTCTTTTTATACATAATAAATGCCGCAACACACCCGGCTCTGCACGCAATAACGTCCATTCCTGAAGCCAATTGGCCATTCCTGAAGAATAGTTCTGATTGTTTACCTGACGCCAATATGTTTGTATCAGCAAGCAAAAAGCAACATCAAAGTGCAACAATAAAATCAGGTTCTAATTATTAATTCAAAAAAACAAAACAATGAAAAAATCACATTTACTTATCGCAGCTGCTCTTCTGGCTTTAGTATCAGGCAGCGAAAATGCAAGTGCTCAATTCGGTAAAAAACTGGCAGAAAAAATCGGGGACTCAAAAGATGGAGGCGGAAAGAAAAGTAAAGGCGGCAGCTTTTCCAGCTTCAATGAAGAAACCGATGAAATGGGCATCACCGGAGAATACTTTGCACTGAAAGACAAAAATACCTTTGGGCTCCGGTTTGTAAAAGAAGAAGGTGGAAAGCTGGTGAACAAAATCGATTTCTACGAAAAGAAAAATACAATTCAGGCTTCACTCGCTTTAAAAGAAAATTACTACAATAAAAACAAGGTTAAGTTATTCTACACTGTGGTGAACAATACTTATGTAGAACTTGTTGAACTGGAGCCGGGAGTACTGGCGCAAATCACGTCCAGTTATGGAAACAATGGAAACGCGGTGCCACCTGA
>DLGS01000239.1:5915-10442 GCA_002482815.1 Bacteroidetes bacterium UBA7688 | reverse complement strand
CAGCAGGTGGTGGTGGGAAAGGAATGCGCATAGTAGAAAATGAAGCAGAATTTGAAAGCCAGATGAAAATGGCGCAGAGCGAGGCTTTGGGTGCGTTCGGCAATGGTGATGTTTTTATGGAGCGCTATGTTGGTTCTCCTAAACATATTGAAATTCAGGTTTTGGGAGACAAACACGGTAATTATGTTTATCTGTTCGAGCGCGAATGTTCTGTGCAGCGCCGCCACCAAAAGCTCATTGAAGAAGCTCCATCAAGTTGCCTTACACAAGAGATTCGCAGTAAAATGGGGGAAGCGGCTGTGGCTGCAGCACGCGCCTGCAATTATAGCGGTGCAGGAACAATCGAATTTTTGGTGGACGAAGAGTTGAATTTCTATTTCCTTGAAATGAATACCCGTTTGCAGGTTGAGCATTGTGTAACGGAGATGATTTCCGGTGTTGATTTGGTAAAAGAGCAAATTAAAGTTGCCCGTGGCGAAAAACTATCCTTTACCCAGGAAGATTTAAAAATAAACGGTCATAGCATCGAGCTTCGTGTTTGTGCTGAAGATCCTTTAAATAATTTCTTGCCTGATACCGGCAGGCTGGAATTGTACCAGGCGCCCAAAGGACCAGGTGTTCGTGTTGACGATGGTTATGAACAAGGAATGGACATTCCGATTTTTTACGACCCAATGATTGCAAAATTGGTGGTTCACGCTGCTACCCGCGAGGAAGCAATTGAGCGTATGAGCCGTGCGATCGACGAATACCAGATCAACGGGATTCAAACAACCTTGTCTTTTGGTAAATGGGCCATTCATACAGATCCTTTCAAAAAAGGGCAATACGATACTAAATTCATTGAGAAATTTTTCAAACCTGAATATCTCGTGCAATCGAACCCTGACGCAGAAAAAGTGGCCGCTTTATTGGGTGCAATGATTTGGGAAAAAGAGAAGAAACCCTTAAATTCTGTCGCAATGGCCAATGGTTCTGTGAGTAAATGGAAAATGCGTAACAGATAGTTCTTATCTTTGCGCTCCCAAAATTATGGATCACAAGACAGTTGCTTTTCACACACTCGGATGCAAGCTCAATTATTCCGAAACCTCCACCCTCAGCCGCACGCTGCAGGCAAGCGGTTTTGTGCAGAAAGAGTTTGACGAAACAGCCGATGTGTATGTGATTAACACCTGTTCTGTTACAGAAAATGCTGATAAAGAGTGCCGTCAATTGGTACGCAGGATTCAGCGCCGTGCTCCGGAAAGTTTTGTGGTAATTACCGGTTGTTATGCTCAATTAAAACCAAAAGAAATTGCCGAAATAGAGGGCGTTCATTTAGTTTTAGGTGCAGCCGAAAAATTCAACATCGCCCAGCATTTACAAGATCTTACCAAAGGCGATAGTGCGCGGATTTGCTCCTGCGATATCGATGAGGTGCAAGGCTTCCATTCATCTTATTCTCACGCACAGCGTACGCGTACTTTCCTGAAAGTGCAGGATGGTTGCGATTATAATTGTTCATTTTGTACCATTCCCCTTGCCCGTGGTCATAGCCGCAGTGACAGTATTGAAAATGTGATTGAGAAAGCGAATGAAATCGCTGCTCAGGGTGTGAAAGAGATTGTGCTGACTGGTATCAACCTGGGTGACTTTGGTAAAGGAAATGAAGGTGGAAAATTACGTGAAGAGAATTTCTACGACCTGATTCAGGAATTGGATAAAGTGGAAGGAATTGAGCGTTACCGGATTTCGTCAATCGAACCGAATTTGCTGAGTGAAGAGATTATTCAGTTTGTGGCGAGTTCTGAAAAGTTTATGCCGCATTTCCATATTCCCTTGCAAAGCGGAAGCAATAAAACCCTGGCTGCCATGCGCCGTCGTTACAAGCGTGAATTGTATGCCGAAAGGGTAGCGATGGTAAAAGCTTTAATGCCTCACGCCGCTATTGGTGTAGATGTGATTGTTGGTTTTCCGGGTGAAACGAAGGAAGATTTTCAGGAAACGTTTGAATTTCTGCATTCGCTGGATGTTTCTTATTTTCACGTATTTACTTACTCCGAAAGAGCCAATACTTTAGCAATAGATTTAAAACCGGTTGTGCCAATCTCTGAGCGTAACGACCGTAATAAAATCCTGCGCAATCTTTCCGTCCAAAAGCTGAATTATTTCTCCAATCAGTTTATCGATACCAATCGTAAAGTCCTTTTTGAAAATGCCGACAAAAATGGTATGATGGAAGGGTATACAGACAATTACATCAAAGTACAAACGCCACATCGAACCGAATGGGCCAATAATATTGTGGACTGGCAATTGAGGTAAGTAAGCAAAAGAAGCGAAACGCTATTCTATTAATTTCTCTATCTTCTCAACAAACGCATCAAATGGTCTGGCCAGGAACGCTTTTCTCCCCATAATAATGATTGGTCTTTCAATCAGAATCGGGTTGTCATGCAGTATCTTCAATTGCTCCTCTTCAGTCAAATCTTTACCTGAAAACATCTCCTGAAAAAGCTTTTCTTTTTTACGTAAAATGTATTCAGGTTTTTGATTCATTTTTTTCAAAACAACAGAAAGTTCTTTCAGTGTTGGCGGCTTTTCCTGGTAATTCCTGATGGTAATATTTACATTTTTTGTTCTCAGATAATCCAGTGTTTTACGACTGGTGGAACAACTGTTATTGTGCCAGATGGTGATGTTAGGAGTCATTTTTTGAGGGGTTGTGCGAAAAATAGCTGACTTGAAAAGTCAGTATTAAGTATTAAACCAATTGTCTTGATTTGAGCTCAAGGTATTTATTGATCACATCCACACTCAGGCTTTTGGGTGTGGTGAGAATGGATAGTATTCCATAATGACGGAGTTCTTTTACAATTTGCTTTTTCTCAAAATCGAAACGGTCGGCAATTGTTTTGACATAAATATCTTTAATCGTTTTTGCTTCTGAATTATGTATCTGTTGCAGCATCGTATTCTCGAAGAATACAACACAAAGCAGATGCTGACGTGCCAGCTGGCGGAGGTAGGGTAGTTGCCTTTCCAATGCAGCCATTGTTTCGAAATTGGTAAACAAAAGCAACAGGCTGCGTTGTCCCACTTTCCGCTGGATGTTGCTGCGCAAACTGTTATAATCGCTTTCCTGAAAATTCGTTTTCTGCTGAAATAACGCCTCCCGCAAATGAAAAAACTGATTGTTTCTGCGGTCCGCCGGAACGATTTCCGTGTCATCTTTTGAAAAAGTGACCAGGCCGGCTTTATCTTGCTTGAGTAATGCTACATTGAGTAAAGCCAGCGAGGCGTTAATGGCATAGTCCAATAGCGTCAACCCGTCAAAGGGAAACTTCATTGTTCTTCCTTTGTCAATCACACAATAAATTTGTTGTTGCCTGGCGTCTGTGTAGGTATTCAACATCAGGTTGTTTTGGCGGGCTGTGGCTTTCCAGTTGATGTTCCTGATATCGTCCCCCAATACGTAATCCTTGATTTTCTCAAACTCCATACTGTTGCCCGATCTTCTGATTTTTTTTTCACCGGTAACATTGCTTTCGCTGATAGCCATCAACTGGTATTTCTTCAGTTGATGAAATGAAGGGTAGACTTTAACCTTCAGCGGATCAGCGGAAACAATCCTTTTTTGGAACAGTCTTAATGGTGTTTGAATGTAACAGATCAATCGCCCGAATTCGTAAATTCCCCTCGTTTTTGGTCTCAAATGATATTCAGTTTGGATAACCGAATTGAATTTTACTTTTTCTTTCAGTTCGAAATTGCGCTCCTGAAACTGAACCGGTAATTCATCAATTATATTAAGCCAGATGGTAAAAGGAAAATAGTTTTCGAATTTTAACTGCACTTTGTTTTCATCTCCAAGACTTAATTTTTCTGCCACAATCCGTTCTGCTTTTACTTTTCCTCTGGTCCAATAAAGCAACACCAAATCTATAAGGCTGAGCATGGCGAGGAGACTTATATACATCACCGCAGGTACAAACAGAAAATTAAAGAAAAAAGCGACTAAAAATACAACCGCAGCCGCTCCCATCATCCAATACCAACGGGCATTGACGAAAAGATTTGCTGGAAACGTATTTGAAAATCGCATGGCTGCAAGATAGGAAATTCATTATACCCAATTATCCTTACCCTCAATATTTAAAGATGAGTGGCCCAGCCAAGCAGCAACCATCCGATAACAACAAACGGTGCAGGTATCTTGGTGAAATATAATATTGAAAAGGTAAGGCCCGCCACAACCAATGTGGTCATTTCTATTTCCATTGTAGCCTTAAACATTACAATTCCCGAAGCCCATACTATACCAACAATAGCAGCATTTATGCCTTCAATTGAACGGAATATAACCACGTAGTTTTTAAGGTTTTGGTATAGTGGAAAAAGGAAAAGTAATAGTAAAGTACTTGGTAAAAAAACGCCCACAGTGGCTGTTAAACAACCAACAAGTTGCCAGAAAGGACCGTAAGAGCTCATCGCAATTCCTCCTACAAAAGTACAGATGGAGAAAACCGGCCCCGGAACAGCCTG
>DLGS01000239.1:0-5878 GCA_002482815.1 Bacteroidetes bacterium UBA7688 | reverse complement strand
GCATTCCATAACCTGTCAGCAACTGGCTTTGGCTGACCCAAGGTGCTTGCCCAAGGCTTTCGCGCCTGCTTACAAACTGGTAAAGCATCATCGGAATCAATGCCTGGCCGCCACCAAAAACGATGCTTCCGAAACGATAAAAGTTCTCAAATAAGTTGAATGCCCGGCGATGCTCCCAATGACTGAGGCGCGACCATTCACTCAAAACTCCGGCAAGTACAAACAATCCGAAAAAAATCCACAGTATATTCCAGTTTACTTTGAAATGAGCCGGATTTTCCCCCGGAATGCGCTTGTCACTGAAATTGCTGATAATGCCTGCTGCAATAATAATAGACGGGAAAACCCAGGGTGATTTTATGAAAACAGTTGCTGCAATGCTTCCAAGCATAATTGCCCATGTTGCCAGATGGTTTACCGTCTTTTTCATCATTTTGATGGCGGCAAAAACGATAAAACCAAGCGACATGGGCTGAACAAAACTGAACAGATTTGTTTGCAATTCCTGGGCATTCAGGTAAAGCAATAAAAAGGAAAATGCTGCCATTAATATGGTTGCTGGCAAAATCCAAATCAACAAGGTAAGCAGTGCCAGCGGAACGCCGCCTCTGCGGTAGGCAATCAAAAAAACGGTTTGAGAAGAAGAAGGGCCGGGCAATATCTGGCAAAAAGCATTGTACTCCAATAACTCTTCCTCCGTGACATCTTTACGTTTCTGCGCAAAAGTCTTTATCATCATCGCAATATGCACCTGCGGCCCGCCGAATGCGGTACAGGCATACATTAATACTGCTTTAAGAAAAGGGATATGGCGTAAAAACATAATATCGATAAGCAGGCAATTTGAGGCGAAAAGTAAGGACAATATTCAGAACTTTCAAACATCCGTATTTTTTTGTGACAGAATGCAGAAATTTAGCGTTCTGTTTGTACCTTGCAGCCGAAATTCACAACTCCAATCTATTATGTCTCATCCAATTGTTTTAAACGCATTTTATGATGCCGGTGATAAAGCCGGTGTATTTTTAGCATGGGCTACCAGCATTTTACTTACTGTTGAGCTGGTTTATGTAATGTTCAAATACGTTTTTGCAAAAAACAAAGAATAAGTTGGCTTCTATCGCAGATATCCGCACAGATTATAAGCAAGCATCGCTTGATGAAACAGAAGTGGGCGCAGAGCCGGTTTCTTTTTTTGAAAAATGGTTTGCCGAAGCTGATGCAGCCGCTGTAAATGAAGTAAACGCAATGACCTTGGCCACGGTTGACGAACAATCGAGGCCTCACGCCCGTATCGTTCTGCTCAAAGGAGTAAGCGAGTCGGGTTTTACTTTTTTTACGAATTACGAAAGTGCCAAAGGCAGAAATATCGCCCAAAATCCTCACGCTGCTTTGGTTTTTTTCTGGCCTGAGCTGGAAAGGCAGGTACGTATTGAAGGGGTGATTGAAAAGGTCTCCGAAGCCGAAAGCGACGATTATTATACAAACCGTCCACGTGGCAGCAGACTGGGTGCATGGGCTTCTCCGCAGAGTTCTGTTATAGAAAGCAGGCAGGTGCTGGAAAGCAATGAAGAAAAATTTCATGCCCATTTTGCTGACAAAGAAATTCCACGTCCGGAGCACTGGGGCGGATACAGGGTTTTACCTACCCGTATCGAATTTTGGCAAGGTCGCCCAAGTCGTCTTCATGATCGTATTTCTTTCGAAAAAGACGAAAACGGCAACTGGAAAAAATTCAGACTGGCTCCTTAAAATCTAATCTTATTGACTATGAGTTCCTTTTTTCAGGTTTTTAGCCGGGAAGATTTAAGCAAAGTGCTCAATCTCCGCAATGGTGAAACAAAGCTGGGAGAAAAGGTGCATCTATGTGACTCCGGCGACTGGAAAAAAGAGATTCATTCCAACAGTCCGGCGTTTGTTCTGTTCGGTATTCCTGAAGATATTGGTGTGCGGGCCAATGGGGGTGTTGGCGGTGCTCATACTGCCTGGATACCGGCACTGCAATCTTTACTCAATATTCAATCTGTTCCACAATTTACCGGTGAAAACCTGACTATTCTGGGTCAGTTTGATTTTTCGGATTGGATGGAGCAGGCAGAGAGGATGAGTCCTGTTGAAATGAGGGATTTGGTTGCCAAGATTGATAAGGAGGTTTATCCTATTGTCGAATTTTTAGTTTCTAATGGTAAAATTCCCATCATTATCGGTGGCGGTCATAATAACGCTTTTCCTTTACTGAAAGGAAGTTCACTTGCTTTAAAGCAATCCGTGAATTGCATTAATCTTGATGCACACAGCGATTTTAGAGTGATGGAAGGAAGGCACAGCGGAAATGGTTTTCGCTATGCGAAAGCCGCCAATCATTTGGATAAATATGCGATTATCGGTCTTCACGAAAATTATAACAGCGAATCCGTTGTTGCAGATTTGAATGCGGACAATACGATTTATTTTTCTTTTTTCGAAGATATTTTTATCCGTCAGAAAAGCGATTTCACGAAAGCAACTGAAACGGCTTTCATGCATACTGCCGGAAAACCTGCAGGAATTGAACTTGACCTGGATTGTATTCAAAACGTCTTGTCCAGTGCCGCAACTCCGGTTGGCATAAGTGCCATCCAGGCACGTCAGTTTCTTAGCGACTGCGCCCGGAAATCTAAACCTGTTTACCTCCACCTTGCCGAAGGGGCAACAGTTTTGCGTAATGGAAGACAGGATTCAGGTACCGGAAAATTAATAGCCTATCTCCTCAGTGATTTTATCAAAGGCTTTCATTAGCATTTCTAATTCCACTTCATAATTATATAAACTTTCGCTGTATTCTCATAACAGAGCACTGAACTGTAATGCTGAAATTTGTTTAAGAATTACCTCACAATTTAAAACTGATTTTATGGATACCACAACAGGCGAATTGGACGACATGAAAACCCTCACTTCCTGCATGCGTAAGTTGGACAAGTTGGGTTTCGATACACAATTTCAGGTGACGAATATGGGTATTAAATCTTTTGATACCGAAAAATTATTTGCTCCGCATCAAGTCAAAATTGTCAATTTCTATCGGTTCGAAGGCGCTTCTAATCCCGATGATAGCGCTATCTTATATGCAATAGAAACAGAAGATGGTGAGCGCGGAACACTAACGGATTCTTATGGTGCATTCGGCGAACAAAGAATTGCGGATTTTATCAAAGAAGTTGAAATGATTTCGAAAAAGGTAGACAAAGAACAAAGCCTCAAAGATTTTACAAACAATGGTTAAATCCTGTTTCATCGCACCTCCATTGGTGCTTATTACGAACAGAGCCTTCCTCATCAGGAAGGCTCTGTTTTTATAAAAACACCACAGCTGCTTTTCCTTTTTTATTATTTGATTTATAAAGTATTGTTTGACTTTTGTTGTTAAGTTTTGGAATAGATTACCGCAACTTATTTAATTTCTTCTCTAAACCAGCGCTGAACTGCAGTAACATTATCGGCAGGATTGGTATTAAACATTATTTTGGCTTGCGGAGCAAATCTGTGTACAGTATTGATAAATTGCTCGAACAATATAAAGTTGGACGGCGGGACACGGATTCCTGCACCAATAATGATTCCATCATACCGATGTTCCTGCAACAATTTTTCCAAAACACTCAAGTCTGAAATATCCAGGTCCGGCAAATAGGTGTCGAGCGTATAACCAAGTTCTGCCAGTTTTTCCTGTTCTGAGCGTATCCCTTCCATCACCATTTCCGCAGTCATACCTTCCGGGAATCCTGGCAGAGAAAAGTCAAGTGTAAAAGGATTCATTCCGATAAGCAAAATGGGTATCATGATTTCTGAAATTGTGTGTAAAGATAGATGCTTGGAAGTTTTTATAGTCCTGCAATAACCTTACTTTTTGTCGTGTTTGACCCAAACAAGATCATCTGTTTTATAACCAATCCTTTTTGCGATGTCGATATAATTATTTTTCACTTCTGCCGGTATCGTGCTTGTTCGGGAAAGGATCCATAAATAATCTGTATTTCTGCCGGCTACCAGTGCATATTGATAATCCTTGTCGATGGCTATCACATTATAGCCTGCATAAAATGGGCCGAAGAAAGATACTTTAAGTTTGGCTATAGAATCTTCGCCCCGGAATTTTGCCTTACCTACCGATTGTTTCCATTCATTTTTCAGGTAATTATATCCTTTGTTATCTACTTTGATTTTTCCGTCTTTCCGAAGGGAATATTCTGCTGTTGTATTGTTGAGGTTACGCTCAAATTTAAAATCCAGCCTTGCAATTTCATACCATTTACCCAGGTATTTTGTTTTGTCAAAAGGGTGAACAGCAACGGCTTTTTTGGGAATGGATCCGCATGATTGTAATAATAAAGAAATTAATGCAATAGTCAGTAATCGTCTCATTTTGAAGTCTAATGTTGGTGTAGTCAAAGATAATTCAATCTTAAATAACGCTGATAATTGTAAGATTATCACTGGCAACATTTTAACGTAATTCAAAGAAATATTCGGTTCTCAAAACCGGTAGTTGACCCCTCTTCAAGATGGTGGGCACACAATCGTCTCCCATAATTCCCCTACAGATTATCAGGAGGGCAGATTTCCTGCAAGGGAAGCCAACATCAGGATAGACCATACCGCACTGAGTATGACTCCGAGCAAAGCCAATTTTTTCTTCTTTCCTTTTTTCAGTCCTATGATGCCACAAACAAGAGACAGGGCAAAAAGAAGAATACCAAGCAAGCCGACCATATAGTTGCCGTTGAACATGTAGGCAAGCAGCATGATATAGGCAGGGACAATGGCGGCAATGGAAGTTATGCTCAGCCATCCGCCATATTCGGGTTGCGCCGGTTCAATTTTTTTACGCTCAGGTAAGATGGTTTGTTCCTGCTCCAGCTGTTGCACTGTCTTTTTTATCGGGAAAGCTGCCAGCGCATTTCCCGAGCCTGCAGAAAAAAGGATAAACAACAAAACCAAAAGCCGTGGTTTCAGCAGGGTTTTCATTGAGTAAAGCTTATAATTAGTAGCTGTAAATAACCTTGTTTTCAAATCATTTATTTCAAATAAATCAAACTATCCCGGTAAACCGAACCCATATTCCATTCAAATTTTTCAAACCTCTTCTGCTTATCCAATATACAGCCAATGATAAATGTCCGTTTGTCGGCCTTTACTTTTATAAGCGTAACCCCTTTGTGGAAACTGAGTGTATCCTTAAAAAGGTAGCGGATGGAGGTGATGTTGCCGAAATTATTTTTGGTGCGGTTGAGGTCATCAGTATCCCAGATGCAGTAATGAGTTGGTTCCTTACCTCTTTCTAACAAGCGGCAAAGACTATCAGACTGATTTGCGTTATAAAACTTCATAACCTGTCCTATAGCCTGCTCATAATCCGCACGGGATTGCGCTACAGCAATTATGGGGGAACAAAAAAAAATCATGATAAAAGTGATTTTTTTCATAGTTAAAATGTTTCCGTTAAGGTAATCAATTTTTAAATATCTGAAAGTTGTTGATTTTTCCTTAGCGCATTATTATCGGTTAAGTAATAAATCAAAAAAAATAGTATTTTTATGCATCTATATCTATCAAACCTTATTCCTTACATGAAAAAACTAAAACTTATTCTTTGTATTTGTACATTTTCTATGGGTGTGCAGGCTCAGGTTCCAAAAATATTTACGTACTCCGATACCTCAGGTATAAAGGGTTATACGCCGGATGGAACGCACATATCCAAGTCGCTTTTTGATGCTCCGGTTGGGATGTGTTTTGATGCGGATGGGAATCTGTATGTTGCTGATGCGTCCAATGCAGTTATCCGTAAGGTAGACACTTTTGGCATAGTCACCACGGTGGCGGGCACGCCTGGGAT
>DLGS01000199.1 GCA_002482815.1 Bacteroidetes bacterium UBA7688 | reverse complement strand
TATTTACCTGATGAGGGGTATCAGCAAATTCTTTACACCCAAAATGTTTGGTGGGGGTAAAAAGGCCGCAATGCCTTATTTCGAAAAGACAGAAGCTTTATTTGTAGCCAATCCGGCTATGGATATCAGCAAACCTTATTGGGGCCGCCAGACAAATACCTGGTTTATGAGTCAGGCAAAAGGAGAAGATAAAGAATAAAATGGCCCTTTCATCCCGGACAATTACATTTGTCCGGGATATTTTTATCAGGACAGTTGAACACTAAATCATGAGCTATAAAATTATTTTGACCGGTGCTACAGGAATGGTTGGCGAGGGTGTATTGCTTGAATGCCTTGATCATCCGCAAATTACCGAAGTGCTGAGTGTGAGCCGCAAAACCTGCGGCAGGTCGCACCCCAAATTGAAAGAATATATCGTACCTGATTTTCTGGCCTTGCAGGATGATGACAAAATGCTGAAAGGATATGATGCCTGTTTCTTTTGCGCGGGTGTCACCAGTGTCGGTAAAAATGAGGCAGATTATACCGTACTGACTTATGATACTACCGTTCATTTTGCTGATGTTCTTGCCAATCAGAACCCAGGAATGATTTTTGTGTATGTGAGTGGTGCCGGCACAGACAGCAGTGAGAAGGGCAGGCTTATGTGGGCCAGGGTGAAGGGCAAAACAGAGAATGACCTCCGGAGATTGCCATTTAAAATGGTACACAATTTCCGTCCTGCGGTAATGAAACTGACACCCGGACAAAAGAATGCTTTGCCTTTGTATAAATACTTTGCCTGGCTGTTTCCTGTCCTGAAAGTGCTGTCACCCAACAGCGTGAGCACCCTGAAACAGGTGGGCAATGCAATGATTAATACTCTCACAATCGGATCAGACAAAACAATACTGGAGGTGAGTGATATTAATGAGCTGGGAAATAAAGTCAGTTGATTTGTTTGTCCATCTTAATTATCTCAATAAAATGACGTCTCCGGATTGACGTTTTTCTTCCTTGTCCCGAAAAGAAAATTTTACCGTGTAATAGTAGGTCCCCATCTCCGCTTCCTTCCCATTGAAAAGGCCATCCCATTTATTATTCTGATCTGTAGCCCGAAAAACAACTTGTCCCCATCTGTTTAAAATAATCAGTTCATACTGCGGTGCTACACATGTAGATTGACTACCAAATCTATCGTTGATATTGTCATTATTCGGGGTGAAAGCGTTTGGAAAGTTTAGTTTGCAATTTGAATCTGCCGGCAAGGGGACAATTGACGAATCGCAGTTCACAGAGCGCACTACACGGTACAAGGTATCAATGCCACAATCAAATGTGACAATAGCTCTGACGGTATAATTGCCAATACCTGAGAAGCGATGGGTTGAAGCTTTGCCGGTGGTTTCATTATTGGCTCCGCTCAGTGGGTCTCCAAATTTCCAGTCAACCAAATTGACTGTTTTATCACTCTGAATTGAAAATCCAACATTCTTTCCCAAACAAGTATCGCTACTCAAAATTGTACCGGTGCAATTTGAGCTACCGGTTGTGCATCTGATTATTTTTTGTAAGTAGGTACTGGTAAAAGCCCCGCAATCGGCTGTAATGTTTGCGGTGACACTAAAGGTGCCTGTGCCTGAAAATTTGTGGGTAGGAGCTAAGGCACTGTTGGTATTGGCGGCTCCGCTTGCCGGATCTCCAAAATTCCAGCTGATAGCCGAAACACTTGCTGAAGAACTCAGGTTAAAAGCAATTGTTTTTTCGAGGCATGTGTCGGTGCTGCTGATGATTCCCTGGCAACAAAACTGCACCGGAATTTTTCGGCAAACGGTAGATATTGCTTCTCCGGGCTCCTGAAAACTAACGCAAACATTATAGATGCCGGGCGCAGTAAAGGTATGGGTTGGAAATGGCGGTGAACTCAATCCTGTAAATGTTGCTGTATCGTTTACACCACTTGCCGGATCATCAAAATTCCAGAAAAAATAAGGTGAACTGCTGGTGCCCTCGGCCTGCATGGTTAAAGTTATATTCGTGCATGGGTCCTCTGCTAATTTGATTCCGCTTATCTGCGCTTCCACATCCTGATGTAAAAGCAAAATAATACTGATGCTGTAAAATAGATAGACGGCAATTTGTTTTATCATTTTGTGAGAATTGATAAAACAAATATAAAATAAATTTTAATAATTCAATATTACCATTCTTGATTTCCCAATGGACATCTCCACCATTTTTAGCAACAGTAAATTAATTAAATAGAGTAGTACTGTGTCTCTGATTGGAGAATCTTCATAAGTTGCATTAGAAAATACTACCGGGAGCCCGGCACAAACTTTTCGAATGAAGTGCCATTAAATTTCCATGCACCTGCATTATGTGAACCTGCCCAGACTGTTCCTTTTTTGTCTTTGTAGATAGAGAATAAATTGACTTTCTCCTTACCGTTGTTCAGTTCATAGTGTTTTACTTTCGTACCATTGTAGCACCACAAACCCTGACCATAAGTAGCGAGCCAAAGATTCCCATTATCGTCTTCAGTGGCAGACATAAAATAAACATAGTCTGTTCCATCACCGGGATTCAGCCCTTCTATCCCTTTTTCTTTTTGATAATTGATTAAAATCTTGCCATTCTCTTTGATGCTGTCCTTTTGAATGTTGAAACGATAGCGGGTATTGCAAATCCAGTATTTACCGGTTTTGTCTTCAAAAATGGAACGGATGCCAAAAGAGCCACCGTTCGGTACATAAGTCAGGTGGTCTTCATACAGCCAGCTAAAGGATTTGCCATCATACCGGCATACGCCAAGGTTGGAAGTGCCAAACCACATCGTTCCCTGTTTGTCTTTATAATTATAATACACTTCATATGGGCTCCATGCTCTGCCGGGATTTTTGGCAAAGTATTCCTCCTCCATATAATACTTCGGAAACTCCAGTTGATAAAGGTTTTGGCCGTCATAACGGTAAGGTCCTTTATCACCGCTTTTGCCAGCCATCGAAAACCACAAATCACTGTCCTGTAGTTTCCAGTTGCTTGAACCTGAGGTAGCTTTTACCGGTTCAAGTATGGTGAAAGTATGCCGGTCGAATTTGTTGATACCGTCCAGTGTGGCGATAAATAGATTTCCATGCCGGTCTTCCTGAATACTTCTGATTCTTTGGTCTGCAAGGCCATCTTTTTTTGAATAATGAATGATCGTTTTACCGTCCACACAATACAATCCATCTTTGTCGCTGCCCAGCCAGTATTTGCCGTCTGCCGATTGGTAGATAAGGATAAGGCTGTTGCTTAGTTCGGTCAACGTATCACCAACCTGCTCTTTTGAAATAGTATTATAGGATGTCTGTCCTTTACAGGATGTCAGGATCAGGATGAAATTCAGGAGGAGCAGTAAATACAGTTTCATGAAATTTATTAAAAAGAAGATCTTAACCAGGTTCACAAATTTAGGCTTCGTTTTGGGAATTGCTTACACAATTTTCTTTAATGATTTCAACATTCCCGGATTATCTTCTTTTATCATTTTTACTTCATCCAACGTAGCTAACTTGGTGGAAATTAAGTTTTTTATGAAAAATCTCATCCTCCTCCTTTGCGTCTCAGGTTTCATAGGCTCATGTACCTATGCTCCCCACAGTTCTTATTCCAGGTCTACTTCCAGGACATCTCTGCCTCCCGGCCATGCCAAAAAAGCATACGGAACAAAGTCTGCAAAACCTTTTGCTCCCGGGCAGCAGAAAAAGCACCGTTAAGCCAATTTTATTATACAATAAAGGCACTGCATTACTAGTATTAGTATTGCAGTGCCTTTTTTAACGGCGGTTACCAGCGATAATAATCAGGTTGCTTTATCGTTTGTATTTTTGATCAGTCCTATACCTGCCACGAAAAAGACAGCGCCCAAAACGCCGGAAAAAATAATGCCTTTTATTGTTTTAGCTTCTGTTCCTCCGTTCATAAAAGTAATGCCCGCATACAGCAGACCTATGATGCCTAATATTGAAAGAACAATGCCCAAAATTCTCTTTTCCATTTTTTTATTTGCAAGATAAGCGGACAGTCGCCAGATAAAGGCTGTAAGTATGTTAAAGCGTTAGCGCAACTGATCTGAACCAGAGTTTACACCGGTCATTTAATGCGCTGTCCGAAGCTTAGCAAATTGTTGTCAGGGTCCAGTAAGGCAAACTCTTTTTGCCCCCAGGGTTTAAGCTGCAAATTTCCGTTGGGATGAATGCTTGTGTTATTGTCAAGCATGGTTTGATACAGCTTGTCGATCTCATCCGTTCTGATGTAAACCTGACCGTAGTTTTCTTTCGGGTCAAGGTTCTTAAACTCAAAAAAGTGAATTTCTATATTGTCCTTTTCAAGGATTAAATAATCGCCATAGTCTCCAAGAAGTTTAAAATCCAATTGATTCAGATAAAAATTCTTCGTCAGCGTTTTGTCGCGCATGGGCAATTTCGGGCAGATGTTTGTCAGCATATTTTTCTGTTTTCTGATTAGTTTTTATCACGAAATAAATGTTGTACACATCGCTGTATCTGTGGCCCCAAAAAAAGAATGGAAAGAGTCGCAATGGTAAAAGCTA
>DLGS01000413.1 GCA_002482815.1 Bacteroidetes bacterium UBA7688 | reverse complement strand
CTTCATAATAGTCTACCGATTTTGCCAACATTTGCGAAGGTTCCTCATAGGTACGCAGGCATGCCCAGATTAATTCATTCAGTAGGGTCAGGCTTGTGCTGCATTTAGCCGGATTCTTTGTGAGCTCACGTAGTTTCGAAAAAATATTTTGCTTTCTTCTGTGAAGTGTGATGATAAATTTTTCAGAATAGAAAATAGCAATCTTATCCGTTAGTTCCTGCACCGTGTCTGCTTCCGGGAAATCATTTTCTGTATACACCCGAAAAATGAGGAAGGAATAATTATCGAGATTTTCCAGTTTTGGCAGATGTCCGGGCTGCAGGCAATCTTTTACCAGTTCGGGATGCAATCCAAATCTGGCGGCTATTTCCGACAGTTCTTCCGTGCCCGGGTCGGTCAGGTCAAGCCACTCGTAAGGATGGTTTTCGGGACTGATGATTTGCTCTGTCATAAGATCGTCTTTTAGCGCTAAAGAATGCAATGTAAAAAAAACCGCCGCAAATAAGCATTTGCGGCGGTTGTAATAACAATATTTGTATTGACTAAGGGAAGATACCCAATTGCTCATAAGCAACACCCACTTTGTTGATAGAAACAACAAATGCAGCTGTACGCATATCTTCAGCTCCCGAAGAAAGCAAAGACTCACGGATTTCGTGATAAGAACCAATCATCGTGTCTTCAAGACCGGAATAAACCAGATCAATTTCATCCGGACCGTGTTGGATCTGACGACGTTCAACATCATCTAATTTCTTGCCTACCAGGCTTTCGAAAGATTTCAGGATGGTAGCATTCTGATTTTCACTGAAACGTTTGTCCAGACGGCCAAAACGAACATGGCTCAGGTTTTTCAACCACTCAAAGTATGACACCGTTACACCACCTGCATTCAGGTACATATCCGGAACTACGATAACACCTTTTGCATTCAGGATAACGTCAGCATCCGGAGTCAAAGGTCCGTTTGCACCTTCTCCAATGATTTTTGCTTTGATACGTGGAGCATTGTCACCTGTGATTACCGCTTCAAGAGCAGCTGGAATCAGGATGTCGCAATCCACTTCCAAAGTGTCAAGGCTGTTTTTGATATCCGTTGCACCCGGGAATCCAAGGATAGAACCTGTTGATTTGCGGTGAGCCATTACGTCTTCAAGGTTTAAACCTTTTTCGCTGTAGATACCACCTTCATATTCTGCAAGACCAACAAGGATAGCGCCTGCTTCAGCAAAGAATTTAGCAGCGTGGTAACCCACATTACCCAAACCTTGTACCACTACTTTTTTACCTTCTACACCTGTAGTCAGGCCAATTTTTTTCATGTCTTCAGCAACATTCACCACTTCGCGGATACCATAGAAAATACCCAGACCAGTAGCTTCTGTACGACCGTTTACACCGCCCTGGCTTACCGGCTTACCGGTTACACAACCCAAAGCATTGATGTCGCCCGGATTTAAAGTAGCGAAAGTATCAGCAATCCAGCTCATTTCACGAGCACCGGTTCCGTAGTCAGGAGCAGGAACGTCAATACCGGCACCGATAAAGTTTTTCTTTACCAGTTCAGATGCATAACGACGTGTGATTTTTTCAAGTTCGAATGGAGTGTATTTTTTAGGATCGATTTTGATACCACCTTTAGCTCCACCAAAAGGAACGTTTACAATAGCACATTTATACGTCATCAACGCAGCCAAAGCCATTACTTCATCCTGGTTTACATCCATGCTGTAACGGATACCACCTTTACACGGCAATTTGTGGTGAGAATGCTGTACGCGGTATGCTTCAATTACCTCAACCTGATCGCCGATGCGCACAGGAAATTTCATTCTGTAAACTGAGTTACAAGCTTTGATTTGCTCAAGGATTCCTTTTTCGAAGCGGGTATAAACCGACGCCTTGTCGAAGTTGCGTTCTACACCCTGAAAAAAACTGTACGTTCCTGACATGATTTTTTGCTGTTTGTTTTTAAAAATTTAGATGATTATTTTTTTGATTCTAATTCTTTTAGCCTCCGTTCGATGTATACTAAAAAAGCGAAAATTCCTGCAAATATAGTCGCTAAAACAAAAATTACAACGTATATTTTGCCATCGCTGCGCATACCGCCTGCCATTTCCTGTGCCTGAGCTTCAAAGCTGAAGCTTAATAGTATAATTAATGATAATAAAAACGAACTGATACGGTTCATAAAAGCGATTTTCTAGTTTAAAATATCGAATTCCTGTTCTTTCTTTTTCTGCTGTAATAATTGTACCCTGTTGAGTAAAGAGGACAGCCAGAATCCAAACATAATCCATCCGATGACTGCCGGATAAAATACCAGTCTCATTGTACTGTCCAGGTCATAATTGCTGAATGCGGGATTGCCTCCATTTCCGGGATGCAAGGAGTCGACCATCCGGGGTAAGATAAAAATTAAGGGAATCATCAGGGCAAAAATGAAAATATTATACACGGCGCTGATTTTGGCCCGTTTGTCTTCATCTTTCATTCCGCCACGCAATACCCAATAGGCAAAATAGGTAAGCATACATAAGGCAGTGCCCAATTGCTTAGGATCGTTGCTCCATGCGGCGCCCCAGGTATATTGAGCCCACTCCATGCCGGTGAGCATGCCTAAAATACTAAAGAAAATACCGGTTGATGCAAGTGCAGACGAAGCGATATCATCTTCAATTTTTCCGCTGCGCAAATATTTTACTGCTGACCATGCCGACGCTCCGAAAAGAACTATCATCGTAAACCACATGGGTACGTGGAAATAAAGATTGCGAATGGTTTCGTTGAGAATTTCGCGGGCCGGTACAGGTACTAAAAAGCCTGCAATCAGCACATAGAATAGAATAATTACCGTCAATACTTTCCACCAGTTCTGGCGCATCGTTTTCTGAAATTTCGCCAAAGGTAAAGGATAAAAACGAGCGGCGAAAGGCAAATTTTAAGATTGCTTTTCGCCGCTGTGATAAATACATTTATCTGAAGATTTTGCGCTATTCGTTGCCCATCGTGCTGATTTTTCTGCGGATATCAATTCCATTATCTCCTTTCACCTGAATGAAATAATTTCCTGCAGGCAGGTTTGTGCCGATCTTCCAGTCGAGTTTTTGTTTTGCTTCGGTTGATTTTGAGGCTACAAGTCTTCCTGACAGGTCGAATAATGAAAGCTGAACATTACCTGAAACACCAGGTTCCAGCTCTATCGATATTTCATCCTCAAATGGGTTGGGGTATATTTTCGTTTTGCTTTCAGCAAGTTCTGCTATACTGTTTGTTTTTTCGCTCACTGTCACACACATTTTCGCAACGCCACAATATTGGTCTGTCACCGTTACACAATAAGTGCCGGCGCCCAAAGAGTCTGGACTCAGCTTGGAGGAGGAATACCCTGAAGGTCCCGTCCAGCTTACGATGTAGGGAGCAAATCCGCCACTTATAATAAGTGTGATTTTCCCGTCTTTTTTGCCAAAGCTTGCAGGATTACTGCTGGCAGTAAGGTTAGCAGCGCTTGCCCCGAAGGATAGCAATAAAAGGAAGATAAAACTGTAAAAGGATTTCATATAAAGAAGTTTAAAAAATGATTTCTGTTCCCGATTCGTGTATGATCTTTTCAATATCCAACATTTGTCCTGCTTCAATAGCTTCTGCCGGTACTGTATAATAGGATTTGTGATCTTTGTCGATGATTAATAGTTGTTCCTTTGTTGTTATTGCTTTACTTTTTATTATCAGTTGACGGCCGGCTTCGTCTGCAATAAAAATGTTGCCAATATTATCAGCAATAAAAGCTTTGCCATTATTTTCAATGATAGAAAAGTAAGTTTTAAAGTTAACAGGAATTGCAGCCGAAGTTTTCCATTCCGTTCCGTTATATCTGCTGATCCAAAGTTGGTTTTGGTTGCAAACAGCCATTACCGGATTTTCATTTTTTACCAGGTCAAAAAAGGTGTTATCCAGTATATTGTTCACCTCCAGCATTCTAAGCCAGGGATCATTTGGTGCAATTGTTGGCATGTTAAAGCTTGTCTGGGCCCATCGCTCATTTGCCCATTCTGCTTGCGGCTTTTTCCATTCTGCAATGTCAATTTTCTTTAGTGCTTCGTTTCTGTCATTATTACTATTCAAAATCCAATTGATGCCGGTCAATTCATTGTCATTAATATCAAAGCTTAATGGGTTGAATGGATCGCTGAGCTCGCGTCCTATCGGCATTTGGTATTTTTTAGCCTTGTTTAGTTTCTCAAAAACCGGACCGGTGTGTAAAGTGGCTAACTGGCTTTCTTCATCAATGGTGAAAAAATAATATTTTTCGTTTTGGATGATAATTTTTCTTTCAATCTTTATTTGCGCAACAGCCGTTTCTCTTTGCATCAATAATGCAAAAAATAACAGCAGCGATATTTTAATCAGTGGTTTCATTCTAAAATGTATTTATCGTTTCTGCTAAATCGGTTTTACTCATATCATTTGTGAAGTTGTAGGTATTGGGGGCTAACTGTACTCCCCATCCATCAAATGCTGCAGTTTTAATGTCTGTTAATAGATTAAATTTCACACCGTAACAAGCATCATAATATACACCATCATATTTGCAGATTTGGTGATTATTGAAAAAAGAAGACGGGTTTTTATTGCAAGAACCGTTGATGCCGGATTGGTCTATAACATCTGCGGTGGTAAATATATAACCGCTTGTGGTTAATAATGTACCGGTATAGGTATTTTTATAAGGGAAGGATGGACAAGCCGCTGAGTCAGATTTTTTTACGAATTTCCAGTTTTTCACCAGGAAACGGTTTACACTGCCTCCGCAGGGAGAAGTCATTGCTTTTGGCGTGATGAAAACATAGTTGTTGGTTTTTGCTACACCCTGCACCTTAATCATGGATGCAAACAATTGCGCAAAAGTGTAACACTGGGCCGTCCTGTATTTCATTAATAAAGGCAGAACAGTATTAGATGTAACATAGTTCTTATAATAATGCAAAGAATCGCCATTGTGGTTCAGCACTATCTGGTCCGTAAATTCGCTCCAGCATTTACTGATGATGCCTGTGTCTGTCGTTTGTCCTTTTGCATTTTTGCAACTCAATTCCAGGACGGTGTGGAAATATTTAAAATTGCTTGTTTCAATCATCGGCGTGCTCTTTGTAACATAGACTTTATGGTCAGTCGTATCAGCACGCAACCATGTAGCGCCTTTATCAAATGATATTTCCCAGTAGATGGTAAATGGTGCATAATAATTGACAATTCCGGCGGGGAACATTTTAGTTGCTGCTCCTGTTGGATAAGTGCAGGTATATTTGCCTGCTCCGGGTGTCAGTAGTATTGTTTTTTGTGGAAAATTAATCGTGTCGCTTCCCAAACCCCTGACGGTAATCGAATCCGGTGCTTTGC
>DLGS01000220.1:2297-5742 GCA_002482815.1 Bacteroidetes bacterium UBA7688 | reverse complement strand
TCTACAATGAGTCCTGGAGTAGCTGTCGACACTAAAACTGTTGGGTAAGTCCGGGCGTTTAATTTATTCCAAAACATTTAAAAAATTCAAGCAATGAATACTGCTCAAAAATCTGAAGCAATAGAACTGTTGAAAGAAAAATTTTCTCAATACAGTAACTTTTATATCACTAATACTGAATCACTTTCAGTAGCACAAGTGAGCAAGCTGCGTCGCGTTTGTTTCGAAAAGAACGTCGAAATGAAAGTAGCAAAAAATACCCTGATCAAAAAAGCGCTTCAAAGCCTTAATGATGAGAAATATGCCGGTATCTACGAAGCTTTGCACGGTGTAACAGCCTTGATGTTCTCTGATTCTCCAAAAGAACCAGCGGTTATCATCAGCTCTTTCCGTAGCGAAGAAAAGAAAGAAAAACCGGAATTGAAAGCTGCTTTCATCGGCGAAGATATCTTTTTGGGTGATGCTCAATTGGCTACCCTTAAAGCAATCAAAACCAAAAATGAACTTATCGGTGAAGTTATCACCTTGCTTTCTTCTCCTGCAAGCCGCGTAATGTCAGCATTGCTGAACCACGCAGAAAGCAAAGGAGAAACAGAAACAGCAACTGCAGAATAAGTGCAATTGCCGCCTGATAGCAATTGAAGGCGCACAAAAATTTGGCTTCCAAGCTCGCATAATATTTACAAACAACATTTTTTAAACAACATTAAATTATCATAACAATGGCAGACATTAAACAATTTGCAGAACAATTAGTAAATTTGACTGTAAAAGAAGTAAAAGAATTAGCAGACGTTCTTAAAGAAGTTTACGGTATCGAACCAGCTGCAGTAGCAGTAGCAGCAGGTCCGGCAGCAGGTCCGGCAGCAGCAGAAGAAAAAACTTCTTTTGATGTTATCTTGAAAAACGCTGGCGCTTCTAAATTGAACGTTGTTAAAGCGGTTAAAGATTTGACTGGTCTTGGCTTGAAAGAAGCTAAAGAATTAGTTGATGGCGCTCCAAAAGCAGTGAAAGAAGGTGTTAGCAAGGCTGACGCTGAAGCAATCAAATCTGCATTGGTAGAAGCTGGTGCTGAAGTTGAAATCGCTTAATTTCTGATTTTAATATTTGAATAAAAAAGGCAACACATTGTGTTGCCTTTTTTTATGCCTGATATTTGGTAACTTTCAATAAAATCAAACCGCAAGTATGAAACATTATACAGAAGATGAACTGAAAGCCGCTTTGCCTTTCTGGAATTACAATAATATAGGGATTGAAAAAGATTTCAATTTCAAAGATTTCAATGAAGCTTTTTCTTTTATGACCAGAGTTGCCTTGTTTTGTGCAATTGATGATCATCATCCTGAATGGAGTAATGTTTACAACAAAGTACACATCAGGCTCAATACCCATAGTGAAAATGCTGTTACAGACAAGGATTTGAAACTTGCTGCTAAAATTGATGCACTGATTATTAAATAGTCTTATTGTGCCGCATCAGCTTCTGCTTCCTCTCCTACATCCGTTATTTTATAAAAAACTGCGTGTGGTAATAGACGGATATTCAATTGGACATATTCTCCCCAGATTTTGGTAAACGCTGCACCATAATACAGGATGATGGAAGAATAAAAGATGAATAGTAAAATCAGGACAAAGGAGCCTGCTGCACCGAAAATCTGATCAATATTACTGTTGACCAGCAAGACGTTCAAAACAAATTTCCCCATTGCAAAAAGAAGACTGGTAAGTATAGCGCCAGAAAGGCTGACCTTCCAGTGAGGACGACCGTCCGGAATAAAATGCAATAAGGTTCCAAACCAGATTGTCGTTATAACAATTGAAATCAGAAAGGATATAAATCCAGTGAAATAAATGTTGATTGGCAACATATCATTGATGTTTTTACCAAAGAGCAATTGAAAACTCTCTAATAATCCACCCGTTACAAACAGTATTCCGGTGAATATAATCAATATCAATGATCGCAGCCTTCCGAATAAGGAAGTCTGAAAGCGTTTCTCAGGTTTAAGCCTGATCATCCATAATTGATTCATAGAATTCTTGATTACCCGGAACAATGTTGTTGCAACGAAAACCATAAAAAGCGCCCCTGCTGTAATACTGATCCAGCCATGGATTAATCCACGGAATCCCCTTATGGTTGTCACCATTTGCTCCATCCCTTTTTTTCCCAAAATGGCAGACATCCGTATAAAAATATCCTGACTGATTTCCTTACGATTGAAAATCAGGCTTAAAATCTGTACCAGAATAATTAAAATAAAGGGAAGGGCAAATGTTGCAAAAAATGCAGTGGCACCGGCAAGTCGCAAAGGATCGTTTAATGCCAGCAATTTTGCCGTGACTGCAAATTGCCTGAGGAGATTTTTGATTTTAGTGAGCAAGTTAAAATTTTGCCCAAAAGTAATCTGATTGTTCCTAAAAACATCTTTCAAATCACCCTTATGTATTCCCTTCATTATTATTTCAGCTCGCAATCTCCGGCAAATGCTTCTGCGTATCCATCCAGTACATAGCAAGAATCAGTCTGTTGGCTGCGCGTTAAAGAGCTCAGGTTATATTCTTTTTTGTCGCCACTGAAATAACTGCAATAACAAACACCGGATTCTTTCTTTTTGCATGAGGTACTCAAAATCATCAAAGACATTACAAACACACAAGTACTTATAGTTAGGTTTTTCATTTTGATTCGTTTTTGTTCTATTAAAAACTACTTGATGTTTTTATAGACTGGCCAATCCCGAATTGGTTTTAAGATACCCTTGTATTTATAAACCTGTCTGAAACAATTTGTTCGGTTGCTATATTTTTTACTTGTATTTATCTGAAATATCTGTAAGTTTGTTTTGTAAACCTTATTCGTTAATGCTAACACAATTTCTTAAAAATACCATCTTCATGATTGGTATTCTATGGTCAGTGAATTGTTATAGTCAGCATCTTGGCGATGACGTATTTCTCAAAGGCACTTATCTGGAAGTTGGTATTGCGCCTAATGGCACTCTAGGCTCTTCAAAAACAGCTCCATCTACCTATCATTCACGCTTTAGTTCTATTCCGGGTATGTTGGCTATCGTTGCCGATCCCGATAAGGATGGTTGGAAAACCGGCAAGCCGGAATATATTGGTGATTATATTATGCCGGGTTCTCCGGTAGAATTATGGTCGGTTGAAGTTGATGGCATACTGGCAACAGTAGACAGGTCTTTTGGAGCCTATTCCCTTCCATCCGGAATGTCCGGGTATAATGATATTGCTTATTGGTCAGGTGGGAGAAACTCTGGTGTTTGGAAGGGGAATTTTGGCGATTTGAGTATTATGCAAACCGCCACAATAGATGCATCTAGAATGTATTTATTATTTGATGTCAGGTTTAAAAATACAGGTAGTACAACATTAAATCATATTTTTTACAGCAGGCATACCGACCCTGATAACG
>DLGS01000220.1:378-2241 GCA_002482815.1 Bacteroidetes bacterium UBA7688 | reverse complement strand
CATACCGACCCTGATAACGAAGTGGAAGTTGGCGGCGTTTATTCCACCAAAATGAAGATTGAAAGTCAAAACCCAAATGATAATCATTTGGTTTCTGTTTCTGCAACCGGCGAAAAGTATGGTGCATGCATTGGATTGTGTACAAAAGATTGCAGGGCAAAAGGATATTTCCTGACATCTGGTTTGTCGGGTACAACATTATTAAGAGACGTTTATTCGGAAACCGCAGTTCCTGATATTTACCGGTACCAAATGACAGATTCCCTGGTTGGAGACGTTGGAATGGGGCTTATTTTTAAGTTAGATTCTCTTAGCTCCGGCGAAACCACTTCTATCAGATATGCTTATTCAATGTCAAAGGAAGAATTTGATTATTTAGACAGGTATGTTTTGGGCCCATCCTGGGTTTATGATTCAAATTATTATGCGAATAATGATGTACTTTTTGTTTGCGAAAATGAACTCGTCAATTTAGATATAATAGGCCAGGGATCGGATAACTGGATTTGGGAATATTCCCCCTATTTAACCAAACTGGATGGCCCTAATAATACAATTACAGTAAGCGGCGCAAACACTTTTACGGCAATTCGCTACGACACCGGAGCTTGTGTCGGTATCGATACCATGAAAATAACCATTCGGGGCATTCCGGTTATAAAGCCCTATATTTCAAGGTCCGGAATGAAACTTTCTGTCCCGGCTATTTATGCTGTTTATCAATGGTACCTGGATGGAGTTGCTATTCCAGGTGCAAATTTCAGCACCTATACCATGACTTCCAACGGTACTTATTATGTTAATGTGAAAAACCCACGAGGCTGTATTATTAACTCAGATACTTTAATGGAAAATGTTGCCATTGGTGAATTTGGTTTATCGCAACGGGTAAATATTTATCCAAACCCAAGTTCCGGGAAAATCAATATTGATGCACCAATGCCTGTAAATGCGAAGTTGATGGATATGAGCGGAAGATTATTATTTCAAAAAAATGATATCAGTGAGATTGATCTTACCCCTTTTTCATCAGGACTTTATTTTCTGCGTCTTGAAGAATTGGATGGGCAGTTAATTGAAGTTACAAAGGTGATAAGAAAATAGTCTTTTTTATAAAATGAAACAGGGCATTCCATTTGGAATGCCCTGTTTCATTTTCCTTAAAAATTAACGGTATAACTTAAGACAGGCAGAGTAGACAATTGCTTGATTGTTTCAATTTTTCCGGTAGTGTTGTTATAGTAATAATCAATATCAGCAGCATTCCCTGTAATGTTTTGAATGTCCAGTTTTATTTCGTGGCTTGTTCGTTTCCTGTCCATCCGGTATACTAATCCCAGGTTGATAGAAAATACATCATCATTCTTTTTTTCAAAGGCTTTCGATTCAACAAAAACTGTTTTTCCGGCTGATTGTGATGCTGCAAGGTCAATAGGCATTAATCTTCTACCACCAAGGAAAGATGTTCTGGTGTTTATTCCGATAACTCTGTTACGTCCGTTTTTATTTCTCAGTACAAACTCTTTCCCGGCCAAAAAGTTGCTGGTAAAATTGCCATTGTAACGGGTGTTTCTCCAGACGCCATCACCACCAATATATTTTGAATCAAACAAGGAGCCTGTAACGAGAAAGTAGTAATTGTGATGGAAATATCTTTCCAGCGTCAGCTCCAGTCCCATATTTTTTCCTTTCCCTTTATTTTCCAAAGCATGGCTGGTAAACATGTCATCCTGGTTTAGCAGGGAGTAGGTGCTGCTGCCTGATACATCAATAGGAATATTGTAAAGATGCTGGTAGTATGTTTCCAGTTTGAGGAATAATTGTTTGCTCAGTTTGTTTTCATAGCCCAATACATAGTGGCTT
>DLGS01000220.1:0-303 GCA_002482815.1 Bacteroidetes bacterium UBA7688 | reverse complement strand
TACATAGTGGCTTGCCTTCATCATTTCAAGGTTTTTGTTGGGCGTATTGTTGTTCACTATTGCAAAATAATTTGGCAGTGCATCCATTTTGCTGTGTATGCCAAAACCCGCTGTGATAGCTTGTTTTTGGGCAAAATCATATCTTAAAGATGACCGTGGTTCAATACTTACTTTCTGATTCAAGGATGTTTTCTGGCTGTGCAAACCATTTACCAAAGTCAGTTGAGGCGTCACTCTCCATCTCCAGCTCACAAATCCCTGCATCAGGCCGGCATTTCCTTTATTATCCTGACCGGAAATGTA
>DLGS01000447.1 GCA_002482815.1 Bacteroidetes bacterium UBA7688 | reverse complement strand
AGGCGTGTTGCATATGGGTCACGCGTTGAATAATACTGTCCAGGACATTCTGATCCGCCGTGCCAAAATGCAGGGTTTTAATACGTGCTGGGTGCCCGGTACCGACCACGCTTCTATTGCTACCGAAGCAAAAGTGGTGAATATGCTGAAAGAAAAAGGCATTGATAAAAATAACCTGAGCCGGGAGGAATTCCTGGAATATGCCTGGGAATGGAAAGAGAAATATGGTGGCATTATTTTAGCTCAATTAAAAAAATTAGGTTGCTCGCTGGATTGGAACCGCACTCATTTCACCATGGATGAAGGCTACTACAAAGCGGTTATCAATGTTTTCGTTGAATTATACAACAAAGGCAATATTTACCGTGGGGTAAAAATGATTAACTGGGATCCTCAGGCCCTCACAGCCTTGAGCGATGAGGAAGTTTTGCATAAAGAAGCCAACTCAAAACTGACTTACATCCAATATAAAATTGACAGTGAAACGGAAGAATACATCACCATCGCAACCGTTCGCCCGGAAACGATAATGGGTGATACCGCTGTATGTGTGCATCCTGACGATGAACGTTATGCGCATCTAAAAGGAAAGTTCTGTTTTGTTCCATTAATCAATCGCCGCATCCCTATTATTTTCGACGATTATATTGATAAAGAGTTCGGGACAGGCGCATTAAAAGTAACGCCTGCTCACGATATCAATGACTACAACCTTGGACTGAAACACAAACTCGCTGTTATAGATACGCTGAACGAAAACGGAACCATGAGCGAGGCTGCTGAATTGTACATCAGTCAGGATCGTTTTGTGGTGCGCAAGCAAATTGTAGAAGACCTGAAAGCTTCCGGCAATTTTGTAAAGCAAGAAGATTATAATAATCAAGTAGGTGTTTCGGAAAGAACCGGTGCTGTGATAGAGCCGAGATTATCGATGCAATGGTGGTGCGATATGGAGAAAATGGCTGCACCGGCTCTGGCTGCGGTAATGGAAGAAGAAATTGATTTTTATCCTTCCAAATTCAAAAATCTGTACCGCCACTGGATGGGCAATATCAAAGACTGGTGCATCAGCCGCCAGCTTTGGTGGGGGCAACGCATACCCGCTTGGTACGATAAAGAAGGTACAATTTACGTAGCAGAAAACGCTGATGAAGCTTTGGCAAAATATCAGTCAACAAATCCTGCAGGATCGATAGCAGACCTGCGCCAGGAAGATGATGTACTGGATACCTGGTTCTCCAGCTGGCTATGGCCTTTGCAGGTTTTCGACTGGAATGAAAACAAGGACAATAAAGAACTGGATTATTACTACCCTACCAATACTTTGGTGACCGGCCCGGATATCATCTTCTTCTGGGTGGCGCGTATGGTAATGGCCGGCTACCAATTCAAAGGCAAAAAACCATTTGACCAGGTTTATTTTACCGGTATCATCCGCGATAAGCAAGGCCGCAAAATGAGTAAGCAATTGGGAAATTCGCCCGACCTGCTGGATCTGATAGAAAACCATGGAGCCGATACGGTTCGCTTTAGCGTAATGATTTCTTCCCCTGCTGGAAATGATATTCTGTATGACGAAGCCTTCCTGGAACAAGGCCGCAACTTCTGCAATAAAATGTGGAATGCGATGAAACTGGTAAAAATGTGGGAAGCGCGCGTGTCGCCGGATGTAAGCAATACAGAAACGTTTGCCATCAACTGGATGCAGGAACGCATCAAGCAGGTACAACTGAGCATCGAAGAACTGATGAAAGACTTTCGCCTAAGTGAAGCTTTGAAAAATATCTATTCTTTAATCTGGGACGACTTCTGCAGCTGGTACCTGGAGTGGGTAAAACCTGCACAGGATCAGGGATTGTCGGCAGAAGTTTATACTAAAACCATTGACATTTACGAATCCTTGCTGCAATTGTTGCATCCGTATATGCCTTTTGTAACAGAAGAAATCTACCATTTGCTGCGCGATCAAAAAGATGATCTGATGAACCGTCAGTTGCCTTCGTTTACCTCAGCAAATACTGAAATTCTTACACAGGGAAAATTGCTGCAGGACTTGATTACGGCCGTTCGTGATGCGCGCGTAAAAAACAACCTGAAACCGAAAGATGTGATTAAACTGGCGGTAGATACGAAAGAACAATCGGTTTATGCCAACGCAACCTCTTTACTCAGCAGACAAATTAACGCCGAAGAAATCAGCTTTACCAGCGAAGCCATTCAGGGTTCTATTTCTTTGGTGGTTGGTACGGATAAATTCTACATCAGCAGCAATGTAACGATTGACACCACTGCTCAAAAAGAACAATTGCAGAAAGACCTCGATTATCAGAAAGGTTTCCTGATGAGTGTGGAGAAGAAACTGAGCAATGAGAAATTTGTGGCGAATGCAAAACCGGAGATTCTGGCATCTGAGCAAAAGAAACAAAGCGATGCGCTGGCAAAAATAAAAACCATTGAAGAAAGTCTGAGTTTATTGTAATTTTAAGCCTATGAAACGTTTTCTGATTTTATCATTAGGACTTTGCAGTTTTGGCGCAACGGTGTTGTGGGCGCAAACTAAACAAGCGAAACCTGCGAAAAAGAAAGTCGTAGCAAAAGCAAAATATCCTTACAAAGCCTCTCCGGTTTTTTTGGGCAACTCCGATTTGCGCGGCGGATTATTGGCCAAAGCTAAATTTGATTCGTTGATGGATCAGGGACTAACGTCCATTGATTCTGCCGGCATAGCGGGTAAAGTGATTGAGTTCCGCATTTATTATAAAGAAAGAAACCTGTATGAAGATTCAATGGGAAACTTTTATACTGATGTGGAAATGCTGACCGACATGTCGAAAAGCAATAAGCTGAACAGCTATGTAGCTTTGCAGAACAGGACAAAAAAAGGCGATACGGCCATATTTGATGATATCATGGTGTTATTGCCGGACAGTGTTTTTGTCAGGGGCGCACCGATGACCTTTATCATTGATAAATAATTTAAAATCCCCTTGCTGAGCAAGGGGATTTTTTTATCAATTATTTTCCTGAGGGCATGGCACAACTCTATTATTAAAAAATCCTACATTTACCTTATCCTGACCTTGAAACATAAACCCATGATTAAATCATTTATTACCACAGTAATACTTACCGGATTATTAGCTACCCATTTTAAAGCCAAATCACAAACTTTATCCAGGCTGATTGCCATCTCAAAGTGGGAACATGATGGCACCAAATACAAGCTGAGCGATACTGAATCTTTCACCTATTGTACTGGCAGAGGTGGCGATGACTATTATAATCTCCCTTATGATCAATCATTGTCATGGCGCGCCAAGCCTTCAGGGACTTTGGATTCCAATCTACGAAACGAGAAAACCTATAACAGTGCGGGAAAAATCACCACTCATAAACAACAGCTTTGGACTAACCCAACAATGGGCTGGATGAATGCAGTATTTACAACTTATGATTATGATGCCGCAAATAACGAAACCGAACAAACAATACAAAGATGGGATTATGTATCGAACGTTTGGAAAAACCAGGACCACATTATTAAAACGTATGATTTACTCAACAATATCATTACGAATACCACCCAAACATGGAATGTTGCTACATCAGGCTGGAAGAATAGTCACCAGGTTCTCAACACATTCGATTCCAAAAAGAATAAAACAAGTATTACAATTCAATACTGGGATGCTGCAACATGGCGTAATGATTCCCGTGAGGTATACGATTTTGACAGTAAAGACAATTTACTCGTAACAACAAGATTCAAATGGAACAATGGTTTAAGTAAATGGGACAGTGCAGGAAAAACAGAAACAACCTACAGTGTAAGCAGTAAGAAACTGGTAGAAAAAAACTACACTTACGATGCCGGCACCTGGAAAGCATTTGAACTGATAGAATACACTTATAACGCATCCGACAGCCTGATACAACTCATTTACAAAGATTGGAAAGATGCGCTTCCCGGATGGTCAAACAAAACCAAATTTAATTTTACCTATGATATTTCCGGCAAATTAATCAAGGAATCTGCACAAAGAGGTCTGAATGATATCGACTGGGAAAATCATTATCAGAAAGACTACGAATATGACATCGTAAAAAAAAGCAATTCCTACGTTCATTCATCCTGGAATAACGTAAGCAACAAATATGACAGCAGTAATAAAATAACAAGAGAGTATAATACCTACCAACAAATAACCAAATACATTCTGGATTACTGGAATAGCAGTTCGAAAGTTTTCATTCCTGTAGAAGTGAACAACTTCTATTATGAAGAATACACGAGCAATATAAAAGAGATACAGGCAAAAACTGGAGTAGTATCATTATACCCCGTTCCTGCCGGCAATGTCATTAACCTTAGTGTAACTTGGAATTCTACTCAGGATTTTTCCATCCTGATTTATGATATCAACGGAAGGGTGATTGATAATCTGGGGCACAAAAATCAAAAAGAATATAGCCAACAAATAGACCTGAGTAAATATGCAAACGGGCAGTATTTTATCTCCATCGTTCCGGAACAGGGCGGACGAATATCCAGATCGTTTAGTGTTCAAAAATAGAATTTAAAAAAAGCTTTATGATCACCAATATTGGAATCCCCTTGCTGAGCGAGGGGATTTTTATTTACCGGCATGGTGCACTTCAATATCGGGCTTCTACACTTATTCAATAAAAATCTTTCCGCTCACTCCATTATTATTTCCTGAAATATACCAGATGTAAATACCAGGTACAATATAGGGTAGCTGCAATGTAGAGTTTGGTGTATTTATATCTGCTGCATAAACCTGGCGACCGGTAATATCACGGAGTACAAAAGAGGACCTGTTGCTCACGTCAGGAACAGTAACATTTATTTGCTGTCCTCCGCTTGAGTATACACTGATGTCAGGTTTTTGCGCTGTTTTGATATCTGTGGGCAAATCGCAGACATGAATTATCGCTACAGATGGAGAAACAACGGAGTCAAGAAAACTTTTTTCACACCTGAAGTTTCCGTTCTTCAGTGGTAAGGTAGAAACCAGGTCATTTTTGACCGGGATCCGACCATCGAATACCAGGCTTGTCATATCTGTGCTGCCTTCACAAAAGCCATAACCTTTTGAGCTTTCAAATCGCATTACGTTGTTGGATTTTGCGCTGGTAACATTAGCACAACTAAGCCAATATGCATCTTTACCCGATAGCAAAAGAGAACTACCATTGTACAGGCTGGAAAAGCCTCTCGTAAATAAGATACGCTTAGATGTATCCATAGCTTGCAGCCGGATAGTATATCCACTACCTGCCGGAGCACCGCTTAACATCACAAGATGATTATTTTCATTGATGGCAATTCCCAAAAGGCTTATGCTGGTGCTGCTTGTATCAATTTTTAATAGCCTCCCGGTTGTATCCATCAGGAAATACCCGGGTTTGTAGGAAAAAAATCCATTTGCTGTTGCAGCTATCAGTTGCTGCTTATATACGGGTTTGCTCCAAACATTAAATCGGAAATTTGCTACAATCTTATCACCAAAACTGAAATGATAACTACGGATTACATTCAGAGAAGTATCCAGCACCGTACTGAAATAATCACTTTCCGATATCACCATCAGGCGGTTTCCCTCAAGCGCCAGCATGCTTCCATATAACGATGCGTAACCAGTTTCGTAAACATGACGCTTCCCACTTTGCTTATCGATAGCAATAATTCCATCTGTTGTTACTTTACAAATACCAAGGGATGTGTCATTAAGATTCATATAAGACAAATAAGTCGCTCCGGAAACATCGGACGCAATTCCTTTGTAAGAAATAAATATTTTGTCAGTATTCCTGCAAAAAAAACTCCATTGTATTTTAAGGTTTTTATTAAGTTTGATAATCGAAGAATAACTCCCCGGATCCATTGAATTGCCTCCATTGAGTCTATTGTAGTATATGATAACGCCGGTATCCTGGGTGGGATAAAATAGCGAAGAGCTAATGTATCGCCCGGTATCAGGAATGGACAATTTAACCCTTGTATCTATTGTGCGTGTAAATATTATGTCCCCTGTCGCACCGTTTATTTTTTGGATGTTTGCCATTGAATCATTGAAATTTCCCAGTATAAAATTCCCATCTGCCATAAGGTGTTGGGTCGTGTTCATTCTGGAAAAAGGGGCAATAAAATCTGCTGGTATTTCATATTGCTTGTAGTAATTCTGGGCAGATGCAATGAAGCTGCCCAAAATAATAATGACAATTAAAACAGTTCTCATTTAAATGGTTTATCAGCGAATATAGAATAAAATATAAAAGTATTAAGTTTTGTGTCCGGAATAATGTTATTGCGCCTAAACGAGCTTAATAAAATATAGATTTATCGTTGCCGTTTTACCTAAATCAAAGATTCGTATTGATTGCAGCGTAGCACGTGTGAGGGATTTACAAGGTGGTGACGACGGGTGCCAGCCCAAAAGGGAGG
>DLGS01000060.1:3657-3833 GCA_002482815.1 Bacteroidetes bacterium UBA7688 | reverse complement strand
GCGTGAGATGTAGGTCTGAATAATTCGTAAGGGTTCCTGCAAGTCGTGGCTGGCCACATAGTTGAAGGATGCAAGCTCTTTGTTGCTTTGCTCCAGCTCTTTATTTCTTTCTTCCAGAGACAAACTTTCCAGATGCTGCTCTGTAATGTCGGTATTGATACCAATGAGTATTTTTT
>DLGS01000060.1:0-3586 GCA_002482815.1 Bacteroidetes bacterium UBA7688 | reverse complement strand
TTTTTCCTGACTGGTCAGTTACAATTTTACCGATTGATTTGAAATACCGGATCTTCCCATCTTTACGGACAATGCGGAAGAATGAAGAGGAAGGCAATTTATGCATCAACACTTTTTTCGTTCCTTCTTCAATCAGATGTTTATCATCCGGATGTACAAAAGACAGGAATTGCGCGATCTTCAAGGGCACATTTGTCTCCACTCCCAAAAGTGCTTTTTGGTTTTCAGAAAAGGTGATTTCATTGGTTGTCAAATCCCAGTGCCAGGTACTGAAATGGCCTATTTTTTCTGCGTGTCTTATGGATTCTGTACTCAACATCAACTGAGCATTGGAGTCTTCCAATACCATAATGTTGTTGTTGATTTTTATATAGGATGCAATGAAAACAAACAGGGAGAATATCAGCAATAGAAAAGTAAATAAGGGCGTAAAAGAAATCGCACTTTCCATCCTTTCCTGCTTGTCTTTCAGATCGATTTTTTCAATTACGATCATCGTATTGATCCGGCCCCGGATGCGGTCCATTACCATTTTTCCTTGAATTAAATTTTGGGTAGTGGCGCTGTCGATTGTTTTTAGTTCTGATACGGCTTTCAATGTTCTGGCCAGGTACAGGAATTTAAGATTGACAAGATCATATAAAGTGTCAAGATTGATTTGTTGCTTCTTATTGTTTACTGCAAGTTTTTTCAGAATAAAAAATGAGCGATTGACATTTTTACGCGCACCCAGATAAGGAGCCAAAAAGCTGCTGTCTTTGGAAATGATAAATCCCCTTTGCCCCGTTTCAGCGTCTTTCATGTATGAATGCAAAAGTTCAAGTTCATTCCTTACAGAATAGGAATGAATCAAATCCTCCTTTGCCTTTGTCAGCGAGGAGTTATGCTTGTAGGAAATCGCAGAGATTATAACAAGTATAAAAAGCGAAAGTGCAAAGATACTTTTCAGAAAAATGGCTGAAGTGAAAATATCTTTCAATCTCATATCGTGCTACATTTTTTATAAGCTCAATAAAAAATTATCCCTGTCCAGTCCGGAAGTGTGGTATTGCCAGTTAATCGTGATGACTTCTGACAAAATCTTTTTTAAGGTATTAAAGTCGTTTGGCTTTTTAATGTAAACATTCGCTCCATTTACAAAAGTCTGCTCAATATCCTGCTCGGATGCGGAAGTAGAATAAATAACAATAGCAATGTCTTTGAATTGTTCCATTGTTTTAATCTCTACCAGACATTCCATTCCGGTTTTACGTGGCATATTCAAATCAAGAAACAGGATGTGCGGAAGTGTAATCCCCGGTTGGCAAAGATGATTCATCAGCTCCATTCCATCTTTTACAATCTGCACTTCCGTTTTGATTTTAATTTCTTCAAATGCTTCTTTGAAAAACAATCTGTCGTCTACATCATCGTCAGCAAGTAAAACATATATCGGATCCGTCTGCATAAATAATTGCTTGTATTTTTTTGATTAGTTAGTGGTGGTTGTGGTGGTAGGTTTCACTTCTGCTCTTCGTTTATTGATGATACGTTGGAAGGCACTTGGAGTAAGGCCCGTAGCATTTTTAAATTGTGTGCTGAAATGGGCTACACTGCTGTAATTCAGTTTCCAGGCAATTTCTGTAAAAGTCAGCTCGTTTGTGGTGATTAACTGCTTGGCTCTTTCTATTTTTTGAAGGATGATAAAGTTCTCGATGGAAGTGTAAGTGTATTCAGAAAACAGGTTAGAAATATAACCATAACTGTAGCCCAGTTTTTCCGAAAGATGAAAAGATATTTTTGAGGAGGGTAGCGAATCATCCATAAAGATCATTTCAATAATGGCATCTTTTATTTTCTGAACCAGTATGTTCTTCTGTGTTTCCATGATTTCAATACCATAATCTGCTAATGCCGTATTGATATCGCGTAGTTTTTCAGCGGGCAGATTTTCTTTAATCTCTACTTCTCCGAATCCCAGAATTGTATAAGTAATGTCCAGCTTATCCATCTGCTCCTGCAACATCTTTTTGCAGGCTTTATTGATATCATATTTAATAAATAACTTCATTTTTTTGAGTCGATGTCTGAATGATTAAAGTGGTAAAAGCTAAAAATACTTCCAGGTAGTGAACGGTTAGCTGGGAAAATCCGGACAAACCAAGAAGCTAAATTAGTGAATTTATATAACGAAATCAAATGTGATATTCTAAAAATTAATTAATTATTTATTTATAGAAAGTGTTTAAAAATGAATTGGTTACGCTGGGTTTTGCGATATAGAAATTAAACAGAAATTGATAAGATAATTGAAAAATTTATCAGGTGGAAAGCAGCGTGGAAACTTCCTGGCGATTATATTTGGAGGTCCATTCTTCTATTGTCAGGCGAGCCATCAGATAACTGATTGTAGATTCAGCTCCCTGGTTCAAATTTACTTCTTTTTCTTCCAGTCCGTCGTAGCAACCGCCTGTTGCCGGGTTATATATTATCTGGTTCAAATGATTTTCGCCCAAAAACCAGTTAAAGGCTTGTTTCAATTTGATCAGATAATTTTTATCTCCTGTTGCTTTATAAAATTGTTCCAGAGCCATTATGGTGTAGGCTACATCTATGGGTTGTTCGCCGCCGGATATTTTTACCACATCTTCTTTCCCTTTATGAAGCCATCCTTTATTGCTAACGACAGTAATATTGTTGGCGGTGAAAATTTTGGATAGTAAAAATTTAAACGAACTAAGGGCAATTTCTTTGTAGACAGCTTCGCCACTTACCATCCATGCGCATAGTAAAGCTTCCGGCAAAACACTATTGGCATAAGTAAGGTATTGCTCAAACCAGTGCCATTTGCCGTCTGTTTCGTGTCGATACATCTGAACCATTCTGTCTGCCAGCTCTCGAATCATAAATTGCTGTTCAAGGCTGTTTTGCTGCTGATTACAATAATAGAGACCCTTAATTGTAAATGCCATTGCCCTGGTGGAGTGCATGGATGAAATGTTTTTTAATGCTTTTTGCAAAACAGAATTTGCATCCGTAATAAACTCTTCCGGCAAAATGTTTTCCTGTGCAATAATGTATCCCAAAGCCCAGATTGTTCGTCCGCTTGCATCTTCAAGATTACATTCATTATTTTGTGTGGTATAATCACCATTCTCATCTGTATAATTCAGGAAATTCCCGGCTTCCTGCTGGCAATATTTGATGAAACGCATGTATATGCGCATCAGAGAAATATCATTCAGATCGCGCGTTTGTACATAGTGTTTGCAAACAGCTATCAGTGCCCTGGCATTGTCATCCAGTGTAAATCCTGACATGATATCCGGTTCATTCAGTTCTGAAAACTGGATCATCCCAAAGTTCGTCGTCAGATGACGGATGTGGTTCAATGATATTTCAGGTATTCTGAACTGAAGGTCAATAGGGGAAACACAGGTTTTCTTAAAGAGTTTGGCATGAGCGATTGCAGCATTTTCCCAGGCTGTCGCTGCCATCTTGTGCAAGGCATTCAGTCGAAAATTCTTCCTTAATTTCCTGTCTCCCAGTAATCTGTTTACAGCACTGGCCAATTGCTGCGAATTGCCAAAATCAATCGTCAGTCCTG
>DLGS01000033.1:1520-3837 GCA_002482815.1 Bacteroidetes bacterium UBA7688 | reverse complement strand
CTATTACACAATCTTTTAAAAATATTGCAGCTGCGGGTAATGGAACCTATACCCTGTTGGGCAACACCGATGCGGCTGCCAATAAAATTATAGAAGAGATAGATGGTATGGAACAAAGAAACCTGGGTTCAGTAGTGTATGCCAACTACATCAGTTATTTCCAGTACTTTCTGCTGGCAGCGCTGTTATTGCTCATCATCGAATGGCTGATTCCCGGTGCTTCAAAACCGAAACCTGCACCGGTAAAAGTAGCAAAAGCGGCAACTTTGTTACTGGTTCTATCTATATTCTGCTCCGGCAATTTATTTGCCCAATCTTCTAAAAAATTAATCGCAAACGGTAATAAATTGTATGCAGCCGGCAATTATAAAGATGCTGCCTTACAATATGGGAAAGCCTTGCAAAAAGACACCAATAACATCAGCAAAGGAGCCTATAACCTGGGAAATGCGCTGTATCAGCAAAAGCAAATAGAACCTGCCAGAAAAGCTTATGAAGCAGCAGCAAAAAAAGCAACTGACAAAAAAGAAAGTTCGGGCGCCAATTACAATCTTGGTAACACTTACATGAGTGAAAAAAAATGGCAGGAAGCCATTGATGCTTACAAAAAGACTTTGCGTGATAATCCCCAGGATGCTGATGCCAAATATAACCTGTCTTATGCCCAACAAATGCTGAAGAAAGAAGGTGGCGGTGGAAAGGATAAGAACAAAGACGACAAAAAAGATAAGGATAAAGATAAAAAAGACGAGCAGAAAAAGGAAGGCGATCAGGATAAAAAAGATAAACCCGGAGAGGATAAAAAAGAGGACGGGAATAAGGAAGGTGACAAAAAAGAGGACGAAAAGAAAGAGCAGGAACAACCACAATCTCAACCGAGCAAACTAACTGAAAAGCAGGCAGAACAACTGCTCAACGCCTTGCAGCAGGAAGAAAAGAAGCTGCAGGAGAAAAACAAGAAAAGACATGGAAATCCTGTAAAAGTGGAAAAAGACTGGTAGTTTATGCTTGCTGATCGGGAAGAAAGCTCAATGCATTTCTTCCTTCGGCAAATAACAGATCCAACATACTCAGATTTGGAAAAAAACCGGTTCGTTCTTCAAATGTCTGATGATAGGGCTTAAAGCGTTCGGGTTGCAGATTATACTGATTGCTTCTGAATGCTGTTCTGATGTCAATTACCGTTTCAGGGTAATGTTTAATAAACGAACCGGTGTTTTGAAACTCCAATTTCAGGCGCAATAAGTTTGCCAGGACATTGATACTTTCCTGGTTAAAATCGCAGAGAAATTCAAACTTTTTAAGAAAAAGGGTTTCCAGTTCGGTACGGTAAAATTCAAAATACGGGGAACGGTTGTAGACACTAACTAAAGTCCGCCAATGCTGAACCTGCCAGTTGGTTTTGTTGTCAATCCTTACCTCGTTCATTGGTTTGCGCTGCTGACGGCCATCGGCTACAGGTATGCTTAAGGTAATTATACCATCTGCTCCGGCCACCAGATAACGGTTACGAAAGCTCATTTTCTCAAAATGTTCGGTTTTATCCAGTAAAATGTCAGATGAAGAAACCATACATGACCACCAATAAATATTGGGAAAAGGAAGAACAGGACAGACAACTACAGACATAATTCGAACAGGGATAAAACCGATTTTGTAACTTGCAAAAAAATAAACAATAATGACCCTGAGGGCGAGCCTGATTTGTATCTTAATATTTGGTGGATGGTTAAATGCTTTTGCTATTAATGCAACAACAACACACACCGTTTTCTACAAAAAAAACACGAAAGACAGCAATCATTATGATGCAAATATAGTGCTGAGCTGGCGTGCACAAAATTCCAGCCTGCATTTCAAAAAAAATACTGCTGATAATTTTGAATCTGAGATTGTGTGCATTATACGCCTGAGCAATGATACCGGCATTTACAAAGACGAAACTTACATTATTAAAACGCCACCCAAAGCGACCCCTGCAGAGGCTTACAACCAGATTATTGCCGACCAGTATGAATATGTGGTTCCGGAAGGTAATTACACCCTTGAGCTGGCTTTATACGAACCGCTTCACAAAGAAAAACTCTACCAGTTTGAGGATACCTTCATCATTCTCAGAAAAAATGATTCAGCTTCCTTTCTTTCCGGCATCCAGTTATTGGATACTTTCTTTACCAGCGATGCCAATACAATATATAGCCGGAACGGGATACTGGACCTTTCTTTGGGTTCAAACTACCTGGATGAAAAAAGAGAAGTTGCAAGCATTTATTTTGAAGCTTACAATCTGAGCAAATTAAAAGCAGCACAAACACCA
>DLGS01000033.1:0-1497 GCA_002482815.1 Bacteroidetes bacterium UBA7688 | reverse complement strand
ATCAGAAGCTATATTTCCTGGAAACCTTACTCAACTGTAGTCCCAAAATACCAGCAGACTGACACCCTACCCGCCGGCGCCAGGAATATCAACTTTCACCGAACTTTTGCCATCGGAGATTTACCGTCGGGTAATTATCATGCCAATGTTGAGTTGCGCGACAATTACGGAGAAATTCTGGATAAGAAAACATTATTCATACAGCGATTCAGCACCAAACCAAAAGTTGCAATTAAAGAACCGGAACTGGCAGACTCTGTTCTCTCCAATGCAAACGACACAGCTTCGTTTCATGTTTTAGACCTTACCAACACTTTTGTAGGAAAATATAATGCCAGCCAGGTAAGGGCCATCCTGAAAATGCTTTTGCTGATTTGCGACCCGATAGAAGGTAATAATATCAATGGCTTTTTGAAAAAACCGGATGAATTGTACAGTAAATATTTCATCTTTAATTTCTGGGAAAAACGAGACAAGCAGAACCCGGAAAAAGCATGGAAGGCTTATGCAGAAAGAATCAAAGAAGTGAATAAACTGTTTACAAGCGGCGCCAGAAGTGGTTATGAAACAGACCGTGGCAGGATTTATATCCAATATGGCAAACCAAACGACCGCATCATTGTCAATAATGAAACGGGTGCATTGCCTTACGAAGTCTGGCAATATTATAGTACAGAGAAACAAGGCCGCGAAGCTGTATTTTTGTTTTACCAACCGGGAAAATCCTTAGGTGGTTACGAATTGTTACACAGCACTGCCGTTGGCGAAAAAAGGAATACGAACTGGCGCGCTCTTTTGTACAACAACAGCATTGCCGGCTCAGGCACCTTCAATGCAGATTCGCGGGCGGAACAATATATTGGCAATAAATAAAGTACTGAAATGATTCATTTTTATAAATATCAGGGCGCGGGCAACGACTTTGTGCTGATTGATAACAGGATACAAAAATTACAACTAAACACAGAGCAGATTTCGTTTTTGTGCCATCGACGTTTTGGTATAGGTGCCGACGGTCTGATGTTACTTGAAGAAGCCGAAAATCACGATTTCAGAATGGTTTATTATAATTCTGACGGGCGTGAAAGCACTATGTGTGGTAATGGTGGCAGATGCATAACAGCATTTGCAAAACATTTGGGTCTTATTTCAGACAAAGCTTTCTTTACAGCAATTGATGGAGAACATCATGCACAATATGAACCGGATGGGAATATCGCCTTGCAGATGAATGATGTGTTTGATATTCTTCATTTTGACAATTACAGCATACTTAATACCGGTTCTCCCCATTATGTGGTTTGGAGCGACGATGTGGCGAATACAGATGTTTTTCATCAGGGCCGGGAAATCAGGAACCGTGACAAATTCGCTCCCAACGGTATCAATGTAAACTTTGCCCAAAGAAATGAAAATGGTTTGTATGTGCGCACCTACGAGCGTGGTGTAGAAGATGAGACATTGAGCTGCGGAACCGGTGTAACAGCCTGCGCCATT
>DLGS01000007.1 GCA_002482815.1 Bacteroidetes bacterium UBA7688 | reverse complement strand
CACCTCAGGAAGGTTGGGATGTAGAAGTAAATGGCAGCCGTGGCAGAGCATGGAGAGGATCCGGAGCAGCTTCTTTTACAGGTGGAATCACCGGTTCGAATACAGGGTATACTTCTTCGGCTACTCAGGCTTCAGGTGTGTGGGAAGGTTCTATGGGAAATCTTTCGGTTAAGCAAACTGTCATTCAAAGAATTGATAAAGTATATTTCGTTTGCAGGGTTGAATTGAAAAATACCGGTACAACTACACTTAGTAATATATATTACAACAGAAGCCTCGATCCTGAACCGGATGCCACAGTAAGTGGTAATTACTCTTCTGATAAAAGAATAATTTACCAACCTACTTTATTGTCTAAAAATTGCCTGGTGGTGGCCACAGGACAGGATTACGATTCTGCCTATGTTGGTCTCGGTTCGAAAGATTGCCGTGCTAAATGTTATATAAGTAATACCTACACCCCGGATGCAGGACTTAGTAGTATCTATGCAGGTACTGGTGCCGCCAGCCCATATATTTATACTGTAAATGGATTTTCCTCTAACAACACTTCTATGGGTGTAGTATTTAATGTAGGAAATCTGGCACCGGGAGAAACGACCGAATTGGCATATGCGTATATTTTGAAACAGGCAGATTTGGACTCGGCACTTTCCGAAACAGCTCCTAGTTTCGAATCGGATTCTGTCAGCTATGCAGCATACACCACATTCAGGGTTTGTCCGGGTAATATAGTACCCTTGAAAATTAGAGGTGGTTCTGCTTATAAATGGGTATGGACTCCCGGCACTGATCTTGATGCCGATAGCTTAATCAGTTCCGGTTCACTTCCACCTGCCGGAGGTGCTTTTGGTGACTCTGTTTCTGTGACAGTAAATGGTCCAAGAACTTATCTTGCCAAAGGGGTTTCCATTTGCGATACGCTTAACCTGGTTTTTTATGTAGATACAATCAGCTTTAGTGTACCTCCATTTGTCACTACACCAGTCAAATATTGTCAGGGTGCAACTCCGGTGGCTCTTGTAGCTTCGGGTGCAGCATCAGCAAAAATACTTTGGAGTACGACATTGGGTGGTCCCGAAACGACAGTGGCACCCACACCAACTACAAGCACAGTTGGAACGACGCGCTATTTTGTTCGTCAGCAAAGTACTGCAGGATGTTACTCTCAATATGCTTTTATCGACGTCATTATTATTGCAAAACCGGAACCTCCCGGAGTGCGTGATACCGTGTATTGCTTCGGCGCACCTGCAGCTCCGGTTTCGGCTGATGGCAGCAATATTCAATGGTATGATGCTTTAACAGGAGGTTCTAAATATATTTCAACACCAACTCCTTCTACAACCGGTACAACCATCTCTTATTATCCGTCTCAGACGGTGGATGGTTGTGTTAGTGACAGAGCGGCATTAAAGGTGGATATTTCAAAAATCCAGGCCTTGTTTGACCGTAGTAAAGATTCTCTTTGCGGCACGGAGTTAATTACGTTTACAAACAATTCAATCTATACTTTAGGTGGCGTTACCATGCCGTTTTATTCATTTTGGTCTTTTGGGGATAAGGATACATCATCCGCTGCTTCGCCTTCCCATTCTTATGCAAACCTTGGAATTTATGGAGCAAAGCTTAAAGTTTTTGATAATTATCAATGTGCTGACAGTATTGTAAAACCTGTTTATGTAGCTCCAAAAGCAACAATTTCATTTGTTCAAAGTGATTCGATTATCTGTGAAGGAGAAGCCATTGACTTTTCAGGAAAAGCAACGAAAGGTTATTATCAGTCAGTTTGGGATTTTGGTGACGGGGATGCAAAAATTTTCAATGAAATGGATGTACGGCAGGCGTTTAAGGATGGCGGGACATTCATTGTGACCCTGAAAGCATCGTATACAATTTGTGGAGACATTGAAGTTTCACAACCTGTTGTTGTAACAGGTGTTCCTCTGGTTAATATTGGAAAGGATACCACAATATGTCCGGGTAATCCAGTCTTGGTGTTGAGAAATTACAGCACAACTTCTTCCGGAAAATTATCTTACAAATGGAATACCGGAGATACTGTCAGCGAAATCAGGGTGAGAAAAGAAGGCGCTTACTGGCTGACTGTAAATGACAGAAACTGCGCTGCTACGGATAGTATGGAAGTTACAAAAGGTTGCTATATCGATATCCCGAATGCATTTATGCCAGGGGACACGGATCCTTTAAATGCCTATTTCCTTCCAAGGTCTTTATTAAGTAAATCTGTTGTCGCTTTTGATATGCAAATTTATGACCGTTGGGGAATGAAAATTTTTGAGACACAAAATGTTGATGGCAAAGGTTGGGACGGAAAGTACAATGGACAGGATCAACCTCTTGGTGTATATATGTACTTAATAAAGGTCGGTTTCTCAAACGGTTTAATTGAAAATTATTCAGGAAACGTGACTTTGATAAGATAATTGGAATTTGCTGATAAAAAGGAAGGTCCCGCAATATATTGCGGGACCTTCCTTTTTTAAAAATTATAAAGCGTTAATTATTTTCCGTTGATGGAGGCGGTGTTGGCTTTATTTCTCCTTCCGGCCTTGGCCTTCTGTTATTATTGTTTGGCCTTTTGTTTGGTTTAGGGTTATTGGGTTTCACCTGTTGTCCGTCTGTAGGGGTTGTTGATGCATTTACCGGTGCTGTTGCATTTTGCTGCGGTTTGTTTTTAGGCGGCCTTGGTGTGTTAGCATTAGAGTTATTATTGCCCTTGGCTTCACCTTGAGGACGTGGCGGTCGAGGTTCTCCTTGCTGTGGACGAGGTCCTTTTTGTTCTCCCTGCGGACGTGGAGGTCTTGGTTCCCCTTGCGATTTTACTTGCTTTTGTCCTTCAGTTTTTACGGAGCCCACTTGTGGCTGGCCTGGTTTCGACTGTTTATTTTTATTTTTGCTTTTGGATTTTTTCTTTTCCAGATTTTTCAAAGTAATCTGACCGACGTCATTTACAAAACCAACATCAATTTTCAGTTTCTCTTTAGCTTCCAGTTCTACCGCTTGCAATTCTTCAGGGAAAACGCCGTCTTTATTCAGCACAAGAATTTCCTTCACGCGCTCAATTGTCAATGGATAATGCTTGCTACTTCCCGGAAAAGCATACCACATCAGGTTGCGGAAAATATCCTTTTTGATCAGGTTGGCTTTTCCGTTTGCGGTTTGGATGTTGTCTGCATTGGTCGGAAAATGACGCAAAGCATCCATATAGGTATCCAACTCGTAGTTCAGGCAACATTTCAGTCGCCCGCACTGGCCGGATAATTTGGTCTGATTGATAGACAGTGATTGGTAACGGGCTGCAGTTGTATTGACAGATTTGAAATCAGTTAGCCAGGTACTGCAGCACAATTCGCGTCCGCAAGAGCCAATACCACCTACTTTTCCACTTTCCTGGCGTGCACCAATCTGGCGCATTTCCACTTTTATCTTAAAATCTGCAGCAAATACTTTGATCAGCTCACGAAAATCAACACGGTGTTCAGCAGTGTAAAAAAAGGTTGCTTTTTTACCATCAGCCTGCAGTTCCACTTCACCAATTTTCATATCCACTTTCAGTTCTTTGGATATGGCACGGCTGCGCACCATTATTTCCTGTTCTTTCTGCTTATTGAGGTTATAGGTTTCCAGGTCTTCAGTCGTAGATGGGCGCATTACCCGTTTCAACGCACTCTGATCCTGTACGCCATACTTCTTCATCTGGAGCTTTACCAGTTCGCCGGTAAGGCTTACCTGGCCCATGTCGAAACCTCCAACACCTTCCACAGTTACCCATTCGCCTTTCACGACGTTGTAGGAAGAGTTGTTTTTGAAATATTCTTTACGGCTTCCGTTGTTGAAAGAAACTTCTATAATAGGAAATGGCTTTGCTCCGCTCGGGAGTGGGATTGTACCCAGCCAATCAAAAACATTCATTTTGTTGCATCCGCCACTGCTGCAATTCCCATTGCTTTTGCAGCCGGATGGTTTCCCGTTGGTTCCGGAACCACAGTTACCACATCCCATTCGTTATATTATTTTATAGTGACAGCTTCGCCATTTCTCTTTTGATTCAGATCGATTTGCTGTAAATGCAAACATTTATCCTTCAAAAAAGGGCAGAAGCCGGATTTTTTGTTAATTCTTAATAAAGCGAAGATACTTTTTTATTCTGAATAGCATACATCATTTTGATGCTCAATGACTGCAGCTGAATTTTTGCATTGGCATTGCGTTGAATGTAATAGCTGGTTTTATTGAGGCCTTCTATCATCGCCTTAATGGCTTCAAAACTAAGGCTCATCGACGCCAGTTTTTGAACAAAAGTCAATTCTTCGTTGGCTAGTTTGCAATGGCCGGTATAACGTTGACGGATGGTTTCTTCCAGGAGATGTTCAACGTATAATAAAAAGTTCTTTTGTGGTTCGCGCCCGGTTTTGGATAAATCTTCCACAAATTTTGAAATCCCAATCCCGTTATTGGTAAACAGCATATTAAACCATTGTTTTGCCATTGGGAAGAGATCATTCTCAATATGTTCCAGCAAGCTGAGTGCTTCGGTAAAGCTACCATCGGCCATCATGGCTATTTGCTTGGATTTGGCAACATCAATATTGTGATGTGTAATAAGCGCCTGCTGAATATCAACAGCCTTTGTTGGTGGTAGTTTTATCAGTTGCACACGCGATAAAATGGTGGGCAAGATATTTTCTACCGCTTCGGCCACCAAAATGATGATTGTATCTGCCGGCGGTTCTTCTATTAATTTAAGTAAAATATTACCTTCTTTGCCCAAAAATTCTGGCCGCCACATAATCATTATTTTCAAACCACCTTCATAAGCCTTAAGGTTCAGTTTTTCGATAACAATCCTGCATTCTTCAGCGGTGATGTTTCCTTGCTTGTTTTCGGCATTGATATATTGCAACCACTCGAATGCAGTGCCATAAGGATGAGCTTTGACAAATTTCCTGAATTCTTTGATGTAATTATTGCTCAGCGCTTCTCTTTTCTTGTCCGAATCTTTTATAGTTGGAAAGGAGAAATGGAGATCTGCATGCTCCATTTTGGCCGTTTTACTGCAATTGGGGCACTGCCCGCAGGAGTCAGTTGTTCCTTTATGTTCGCAAAGCAGGTATTGTGAGAGTGCTAAAGCCATGGGCAAACCACCTGTACCTTCCTGTCCGCAAATAAGAAGACCATGAGGCAAATGATTTTGTTGCCACATTCCCAAAAGGTGCGATTTTGCCGCTTCCTGCCCTACAACTTCAGAAAATAACATTCAGAAAAATATTGAGGAACAATAAAATTATTGCGCCTGACCAACCATACGCAAATGCGCAACGTGGGATGCAATGGCGTTGACCATTTTTGGATATTCGATATAACCTACGCCAAATTCTTCGCAGGTTTTTTTCACAATTTTGCTGATGGCAGGATAATGAACGTGAGAAATTTTAGGGAACAAATGATGCTCAACCTGAAAGTTCAAACCGCCAACGTACCAGCAGATAATTTTGTTGTTTGTGGCAAAGTTTGCAGTTGTTTTCAACTGATGAACAGTCCATTCATCGTCAATTTTGTGGGTAACAGCATCCGGAACAGGGAAGCTGGCATGCTCCACTGTATGAGCCAATTGGAATACAATACTCAATACAAAACCACCTGTAAGCGCTAAGGCTAAAAAGCCAGCCAGCCAAGGGAAAAAACCGAATTTTATAATCGGGAAAACGATGATGTAAGAGTAGAAAAATGCTTTTGAAGCCCAGAATATAATATGATCTTGAGTACTCATTTTTTTCAGTGCAACATCCCCTACTTTCTTGCGGAAATATTTTTTATAATCGGTAAAAAATACCCAGAACATATACAGCAAAGAATACAGAAACCAGAAATAAATGTGCTGGTATTTGTGCATTCCTAATTTTGGTTGAGTAGGAGCCATTCTCAAAAATGGTTTTGCATCAATGTCATCATCCAATCCGTCGATATTGGTGTAAGCGTGGTGAATAACATTGTGTTTCATATTCCACATAAAAGCACTTCCTCCAAGAAGATTTAATGAGAAAAATGCTAAACGGTTAAGCCAGGGTTTGGTACTGAAACTTCCATGACCGCCATCGTGCATCACATTGAACCCGATAGCAGCTACGACAAGTCCTAAAAATGCACATTCCAGGATGGCCCAAACAGGTGCCGGAGTGAAGAAAACGATATGAACATAAGTGCCAATATATAATAATGGAAGGAAGATTGCCTTGAAATACAATTCTGCATTGCCGGTACTGGCAATTTTATTGTCCTCAAAATATTGATGGACGCGCTCTTTCAGCTCATGGCTAAAGGAGTTGCTTGATTTTGAAAATTTGGGTAATGCCATAAGGCTGCAAAGATAAAGTTTATAATCGATTTTCAGGCCTGTATAGTATCAAAAGTGTCTATGATTCCTGTCATATACCCAATGGCTTTATCTCATAAATGCTTGGGAACAAATACAATTTTCCGGTATCAATCTCCTTGCAGGTATATCGGGTTCGGCGTTTTTCCATTAACTGATATTCCTTTCCTCCTTTGATGCTGAATCTGGTGCCAATAGGTAAATCTTCCAGCAAAGTCCAGCCTTCTTTGTTGTTGGAATGCCGATAGAGTGCTTTGTACAAATTAGTATCGGTACAAGTGCTGGCTTTCGGATTGTTCAGATATTTTATCAGTGCGTTTTCAATTTCCTTCGGGAAAAAGTTCTTACCAATATAAGGAATCAACATTTTCTGAAATTGCATTTTCCATTCGGTTCCGTGAGGCATTACTTCATTTCTGTATTGCAAAAAAACCAGCATGTGAGCCAACTCGTGCAATAAAGTAATGAGAAAACTATACGGATTTAAGCTGGCATTTATACTGATCCGGTGGTAGGGTGCATCATTTGTTGGTCTGCGATAATCGCCCAACACACTTTTTCGCTCACGGGTAAGGGTGAGATGAATAGTATGGTCCTGAAAGTATTGTGCCACTTCTTCGAAAGTGTCAGGTGGCAGGAAAGGAATAAGTTCCGAAAAAGGACGCTCCTTCTTCATAAAGTAATTTAGTACTGTAAAAATCAAAGATATAACTACTAAGAAAAGTAATCAAATCTTAAAGTTTATCGGTGTTTTGTGTGAACGGAATTTGTAATTAAAAAATTAATGCATAAAGTAATTATTTTTACTGTTTTGGATATTTTTATTTATGTTTGTCTTAACGTTAGTTGAAATAAAATGCTTTAATGAAAATCTTTATATTAAATTATTTATTAAACATAAAAAATGAAAAATTTTGTAATCCTCATTATTGTTTTATTGTGTTACTCTTTGTTGGGGCATGCTCAATATTTAGACGGACTGGACCCTTCTTTTGGCAACAAAGGAGTAGCATTAATAGAAGACGGCAAATTTAAGCTCAGTTCTGAAATATTTGATGGCTTGCTACAGCCTGATGGAAAGATAGTTGCAATGGCCGTACAGGATATTGTACGTTTAAATGCAGATGGCAGCCTTGATAATACTTTCGGCAAAGGCGGTTTTTTTGCAGATACACTGCGCGACGATACCGGAGCGTTGTTGGCCATACCCGGAGTGTATACTTTTTTTGAAAGTATAGCCTTACAACCCGACAATAAAATACTTGTGGTGGGGGTGCCAACTATGTACAGGGGTATTTTAATGTTTCGCCTGCTCCCGGATGGCCAACTGGATAAAAGCTTTGGCAAAAATGGTGTTGTAAGCAAAAAACCAAATGGTATAATGACCAATTCGGCAACTAATGTGGCACTTCAAAGTACAGGAAAAATAATTGTAGTGGCGGCTACACAGACGGATCGGTATCAGGTTTTGGTCAGGTACGAGAGCAATGGAAAGTTAGACAGCAGCTTTGGCACCAATGGTGTATTTATCAATACACTTGCAAAGAATAGTGGTGAAAGTGATATAAAAGTGCTACCGGACGACCGCATGCTAAGCATTGCCAGTTATTATGGGGTGGCACAGTATCTTGCCGATGGTGCGCTCGATACTTCTTTTAATCACTCGGGTTTCAATAACCTGCTCCCTGCTTTTTCAGATCCCATAGCCGAGGCTTTGGCAGTTGCTAAGGATGGTAAAATATGGCTTGCAGGATCGCAATATTCAACCAACTATGTTGTAGCCAAAGTGAAAGCCGATGGTACTTCAGATTCTTCTTTTGATACCGATGGTTTTAAAGAATATGATTGGGGTACTAAAAAAGGGGCTCGGTGCAAAGATCTCTTATTTATTGAAGATACCAGCCTGATATTGGGGGGGCCTGCCCCTAATCCTGATAATGATCTGGACAATTTTGGTATAATCGATTTAAAATCGGATGGTGCTGAGGATAGCAGTTTTGGTGCCAGTGGCCGATTGATAACAGCGCCACTGGGTGCAGATACTGACGGTGCACGGGCGAATAAATTTTTACTGCAAAGCGACAAAAAGATAATTGCTTTAGGGAGGGTAGCAGCTGACTCAAAGGGTTATGCTGTCATGGTCCGGTACAATAAATTTGGCCGTACCGGGCTGAAAATTTACAACAACTACCTAAATAAATCAATCTTGGTTTATCCCAATCCTGGTAATGGAAAACTATACATTGATACCGATATGCAAAATTTAAAAAGCATTAGGGTAAACGATCTGAAAGGATCGGTTGTAAAAGTAATTGAAAACCCCACTTCAAAACAAATTGACCTGTCCGGCCTTTCGGGCGGTGTGTATATTTTACATCTTTCTATGGAAGATTCCTCCCATTATGCTCAGCAAATAGAAATTTTTTAGGTTTATTTTTTCATTTCTTTGGAAGCCGTAATGGTTTCGACAAAAGTGTATACAATGTATAGTCCCATCATTGCAAAAATACTGGGTTTGTGTAAATGTCCTTTGTTCATATAGAGATAGATGAAAATGCTGCCCATGCAAACCATCAGGCGTAGTAGGGTAGCACCATAAACACCATTCACAAAAGCCTGCGGACGTTCTTCTTTTGCTTTCCTTTTCAACATAAAAAATGATACAACACTTAATACGGCCAGTAAACCATTCGCAACCATAAGTGCCTTCATATCATATTCCGGATGCAAATTGCACCAATAGAAAATCACAGCAAAAAGCACACTGCATAAAACGGCAATGATGGGTAAATAGAATTTTCTCATTTCTTTGGTTTGTTGAATTTTTTGATGAGCTGCCAAAGGGAAATGGTCAGCGCAAGAAGCGGCAAAGCTATAGTGAAAATCCTGGAAGTTTCACTCACTCTTTTGTCAATCATTATTCCTGCCCATACAGCAAGACCGAGCATGACCAGCCATTGCGTGGCCAATCCTGCATATTGCATCAGTTCGCGGTTACTGTCTTTTTTGTCGCTCATTACTGGTCTTTCAATTGTTTTTCCAAAGCACTGATTCTTTGGGCAAGATTATCCAGGTTGCGGAAATGAACAAATGCCTTTCGATATTTATTGGCATCAAAAGCCGGAGAACCCATCAGTACTTCACCACTTTTGGTGACACTTTTGGAAAGTCCGGACTGTGCGGTAACAATGGTGCCGTCCGCTATCTGCAAATGCCCGACGATACCAACCTGACCGCTCGTCATACAGTTTTTACCAATTTTTGTGGAACCTGCTACTACGGTATGAGCTGCGAAGTAACAATTTTCACCAACTTCCACATTATGGGCTATATGAACAAAATTGTCAAACTTTACCCCTTTTCGTAAAATTGTAGAGCCTAATGTTGCGCGGTCAATGGCACAATTAGCACCAATCTCCACATCGTCTTCAATAATTACATTGCCAATCTGCGGAATTTTTTTATTGCCCTCATTTTGCGGATTAAATCGGAATCCATCACTGCCGATTACTGTGCCGGAATGAAGAATGCAATCTTTGCCTATCACACAGTCCGAGTAAATTTTTACTCCGGCAAACAGCGTCGTGTTATCCCCAATCACTACATTATCACCAATAAAAACCTGCGGATATATTTTTACGTTATTACCAATTTTCGCTCCATCGCTAATTACGGAAAATGGACCTGCATAGATATTATCACCAATCTTTGCTTTGTCTGAAATATAAGCCTGGGCAGCGATACCGGTTTTATTCAGCTTGATTTGATTATACATCTCCAGCAGTTTGGCAAATGCCTGTTCTGCACTGGCAACACGCAATAATGTCGTGGAAACAGGAGCTGTTAATTCTAAATTTTCGTTGACAATGACTAAAGAAGCCTTTGTATCATAAATATATTGTGTGTACAAAGGATTGGCGAGAAAGGAAACGGAGCCGGGAGTTCCCTCTTCAATTTTAGAAAGGGCTCTGACTTTCACATTTGCATCTCCTTCAATCTTTCCCTGCAATAAGTCTGCCAGCTGTTGAGCGCTAAATTCCATTGCTTAAAATTTTTCTGCAAAATAATGCTTTTCTTGCTCGCTTAGGGTTTTGACAAGCCAATTATAATATAAGGTACTCGATATTCTTTATCTTATCTTTTTCCATCAGGCTGGCAAATTGGATCTCCGGAATACCGCGAAGCTTTTTGAGATATTGCATGGCAGTAAACTCTGAGTCGTCGCTGGCCACCAGCCAGATGTAGTCGATATTCTTAAGGCCGGGCAAAAGCTGTATTTCGTCAATTTTAAGTTTGTATAACGTATAGCAATAGGCAAAGTTTTGCGCAGGACTTTGGTAAACGGCAAAGGAAAATTGTTCATGATTTTTTTTGCCAATTGTAATGTCCAGTGACGGTATTCGGGCAAAAGAAAGCTGGAACGCCTGGTTGAGAATATGGCATAGGGTAAAAATGGGTTTCTCGCAGGAAATGCCTATCAATGCTGCATTCTGAAAGAAATCATCTTCAATCGCAAAAGTGTCAAGCTTTAATATTTTTTTTGCAGTGGCCAAATTAATACTACTTTTATTGCACCAAATTTCGTTGAAAAAACAATAACAATTAAATTCATTTTATGGCAGCAGGAATTATACTGGGAATTATTGTATTAATTATTTTACTGGGCCTCGTTACGGTGAATCAGGGTAGCGTTGCTGTTGTAACAGTTTTCGGGAAGTATCGCCGTATCCTGCGGCCGGGTTTGAGTGTCAGAATTCCGTTGATTGAAAAGATTTATAAAAGAATCTCTATCCAAAACCGCTCCATGGAATTGCAATTTCAGGCCATTACACAAGATCAGGCGAATGTCAATTTCTCTGCTATGATGTTGTATGCTGTGTTAAATCACGACGACAATACTATCCAGAATGTGGCTTTTAAATTTGTTGATGAGCGAAACTTTATGCAGGCATTGGTTCGTTCTGTAGAGGGTTCTGTACGGGCATTTGTCGCTACCAAAAGACAATCTGAGATTTTGCAATTGCGCATGGAAATTATCCAACATGTAAAAGAACAGCTTGACCAACAGCTCGAAGAATGGGGATTTCATTTGCTCGATTTACAAATTAATGACATCACTTTTGATGAAGCCATTATGCGTTCAATGGCACAGGTTGTGGCTTCCAACAATCTCAAAGCTGCGGCTGAAAATGAAGGCCAGGCTTTACTCATTACAAAAACAAAAGCTGCCGAAGCTGACGGTAATGCCATTAAAATTTCTGCTGAAGCTGAAAAGCTGGCTGCAAAATTGCGGGGCGAAGGTGTGGCTTTATTTCGTGAAGAGGTGGCGCGTGGTATGGCACAGGCTGCCCGCGAAATGGAATCTGCCAATCTCGATGCATCCTTTATTTTATTTTCGATGTGGACAGATGCCATTAAGCATTTTGCAGAAAACGGAAAAGGAAATACCATATTCCTGGATGGATCAAACGACGCAATGCAGCGTACTATGCTGCAAATGCAATCGACTATAAAAGGTTCAAATATTATTGAGAAGAAGTAATGAGTTAATTGCTTTAATAAAAAATCCCACACCATATCGATGCGGGATTTTTTCATTTATTTATATTCTGCAATCCTCTTATTTTAATTTGAAAACAGTAACTATTTTACTGTTATTCACTTTGATGGAATAAACTTCTTTTCCTTTGTAATTATCATAATCATTCCGATGATTTCTGTAAATTTTTATTGCGTAATCAGCTGTTTGAATATCAAATACCGCATTTATTTTATTTCTGTCAAAAAGTATACTCAGATTTGAATATAATGGAAGTTCATCTGCCATAATTTTAATGTCTTTTCTTTCGTCATTTTTGACAATATAATCCAAGCCTTGCTTATAGCTCAAACCCCAATAATCCTGTTCAAAATTATAACGGATCGCTTCCGGTTCCTTATTAACAATCTGATTGAAATATACATTATGAAACGGGTATATTCTGGTAATTTCAAAAACATTAATCGCTAACAGGCTAAAGGAAAGGATATCAATAATCTTGCCGCCAAATTTCTGTTTGAGGTAATTTAAGACATAGACACTTAAAATTACCAATGGAGGATAAACAAAGAATAGTTGACGCCAGGCATCATAAATCACAGAATGAAATATGATAACCGCAGTTACAGGGGCCCCAAAAGTAATCAGTGCTAACAGTAGATTTCGTTCACTGGAATTTCTGAAGAGCTGAAGTTTACTTTTTATTAATACAACAACTGTTAATACAATTCCTGATGCTGACAGAACTAAATTATATAATGGCGTAGTAATAGCAAACCAATAGGGGAAGTAATACCAGGGTATATCTTTTGCAGCGATAATTTTGCCATCTAAAAGAACCCGGCCGTACCAGCGAAACTGCGACATGTTTTTAAAAACTTCATATAGGTTTGCCACGGGATCTTTCCATAAAAAAGGCCATGTGGCGTATAGAAAAATACTGCAGGCAATAATAAGAATGAACAGATTTTTTATCGTTTTGATAAAGATCTTTTTGTCTTTATACGATGAAAGTAAATCAATAGTCAGGAATAATAAAACCGTAGCCAAATGAAGGATACCCATTATTCTCAGGTTTATTAGAATAGCAGTAAAAATACCTAATACTAAAAAGTCCTTGTGCTTTTTAAGTTCAAAAGCCTTTGCACTCCAGTATAATACAATTGCATAAACAGAGGCAAACGGAATGTCTTTAGCATTATGGAACGAGTCGGCATAGATTCTTGGGTGCAATAGATATAACAGCATTCCTATCAGTGCAAGTTTTTGGTCATTGAACAATTTTTTTAGTAACAAAAAGATCGCCCATGCGCCAGATAGAAAAAGTAAATGGGTAAATAAATGACGGGTTTGAAAAATCGTTTTTGGTTCTGTAATGCCAAAACCTTTTTCTATAATCATCCACGGGAGTTCAAATGCAACGCCGTAATCATGATCATAATGTGATAGATATTGTTGGTTTCCTTCAAATGCATATTTGTAACACAGTTGTCCCAGCAAGTGTTCATTTTCTTCGTCCCAACCAATGCCATATTCTTTATAGGATAATAAGCCAATTAAAACAAAAAGCAGTAAAACTATCTTTGCAGTAAGATTTTTATTGTGCATAGGTATAGGGGAAAAAGTAAAAGTATTACAAATAAGGAATTATTCATTGCAACAAAAATCCCGCTCCAAAATGAAGCGGGATTTTTTAGTATAAAAGTGTGAAACTTATTTAATAATTCCGGCGAAGTATTTCACTGTACGAACAAGCTGAGAAACATAGCTCATTTCGTTATCGTACCAGCTTACTGTTTTTACCAATTGATACTCTCCAACAGTCATTACTTTAGTTTGGGTAGCATCAAACAAAGAACCGTAAGAAATACCAATGATATCGCTTGAAACGATTTCATCTTCGTTGTATCCGAATGATTCATTTGCAGCAGCTTTCATTGCAGCGTTAATTTCTTCTGCAGATGTTTTCTTGCCCAACACAACTGTCAATTCTGTCAAAGAACCGGTTACAGTTGGAACGCGTTGCGCACCACCATCCAGTTTGCCTTTCAATTCAGGCAATACTAAACCGATTGCTTTAGCAGCACCGGTAGAGTTGGGTGTAATATTTTCGGCAGCTGCACGTGCACGGCGAAGATCACCTTTTGCATGAGGAGCATCCAAAGTATTCTGGTCGTTAGTATAAGCGTGAACGGTAGTCATCTGACCAACTTTGATTTCATAATTATCATGCAACACTTTTGCCATCGGAGCAAGACAGTTAGTCGTGCAGGATGCGCAACTGATAACTGTTTCAGTACCGTCAAGGATATCGTGGTTGACATTGAAAACAACAGTTTTCAAATCACCTGTAGCAGGAGCAGAAATAACAACGCGTTTTGCGCCGGCTGTAATATGAGCTTTTGCTTTTTCAGCGTCTGTGAAGAAACCGGTACATTCCAGTACAACGTCTACATCGTGAGCGCCCCAGGGAATTTGAGCAGGGTCTTTTTGAGCGTAAATTTTTATTTCATTGCCATCAACAGTGATTGAACTTTCACCGTGGCTTACTGTTGCATCGAAACGACCTTGTGCCGTATCATATTTAAGCAAGTGTGCAAGAACATTTGGCTGTGTCAAATCGTTGATTGCTACAACGTCGATACCTTCCATTTTGCTGATTTGACGAAAAGCCAAACGACCAATGCGTCCGAAACCATTAATGGCAACCTTTACTTTACTCATATTATTTTTGTTGGGTATTAAAAATGATTAAATAGAAATTGGGTGCAAAAGTAAGGGATTTTTATGGTTAGATTGGGGTAATTTCAATAAGCATTGCTGCCTTTTTAGTACTTTCACTGCGTATTTTAAGAAAAATTTATGCGTAAAATTTTATTTATATTTCTTCTGTGCTCTTTTTCATTGGTTCAGGCTCAGTCTAAAAAAAGACGGGCCAATCCAACACCTGTGATTGAAAATAATTCCTATCGCAATAGCAGCAATAGCTATTATTGGAAAAACCGTAAACCGGATGCTGCTTATTGGCAACAGGATGTACATTATACAATTTCCGCCACAATGGATGAAACAGACCATCGTATTGACGGAATTCAGGAGTTGGAATATTGGAACAATTCCCCTGACACACTGCGCTTCGTCTACTTTCACTTATTTCAAAATGCATTTATAAAAGGCTCTCACCTTCACGAGTTGGAGGAGAATAATAAAATAAAAACCAGGTTAGGTAAAAAAGAAGCGGAAGGGAAAGGTATTATTATAGAAAGTATTTCCAATCAGGACCAAACGTTAATGGTGGAACTGGATAATACTATCATGAAGGTCTTTTTACCCAAACCTTTACTGCCGGGCGCAAAAACAACATTTGATATTGAATTTAAAACATATTACGACAGAGGAGCGACCCGCCGTCGGATGCAGATGTATGATGCCTGGGGCTTTATGCATTACAATGGTGTGCAATGGTTCCCGAAAATCTGCGTTTATGACCGCAAGTTTGGTTGGGATACCTACCAGCATCTGAACAAAGAATTTTATTCGGATTTTGGCAGCTACGATGTTGCTTTGGATTTTCCCAGCAACTATGTTCTGGAAGCTACGGGTGCTATTCAAAACCGTGATGAAGTATTGCCGGCGGAATTGCGCGAGAAATTAGACGTTAAGAATTTTGCCAATAAACCATGGAATGAAGCGCCATCCATTATTACACCTTATTTAAAAGGTGAAAGAAAAGTGTGGAAATTTCATGCAGATAATGTTCATGATTTTGCCTTTACTGCAGACCCTTCTTTTCGAATCAATACAGAATATTGGAATGGCATTGAGTGCGTAGGCATTGTGCAGGAACCCCATGCCTCTGGTTGGCAGAAAAGTGCAGAGTATGTTGCAAAGATTATCAAGACTTTCTCTGAAGATATTGGTTTGTATGCTTATCCTAAAATGGTAGCTGCAGATGCGCAGGACGGAATGGAATATCCTATGCTGACATTAGACGGTGGTCGAGCACCAAGTTATAATGGATTGCTTGTTCATGAAATTGGTCATAACTGGTTTTATGGAATGGTAGGCAGTAATGAAACATACAGGGCTTCAATGGACGAAGGTTTCACGCAATTTCTTACCGCATGGGGATTAAGCAGAATTGATGGAAAAATTACACCCGCGCCTAAAAAAAAGACCTGGGGAAACCGTTTTGCTGAACCAACAGATGTGGTGGATAAATCTGTCTTCAACGCCTATCATTTTGATGCATTGAATAAAGAAGAAGTTCAGCTAAACACCCATTCCGATGATTTCAACAGTGCTTTGGGACATGGCGGAGGGTATCGCTT
>DLGS01000303.1 GCA_002482815.1 Bacteroidetes bacterium UBA7688 | reverse complement strand
GGATGCCTCGATGCCTGACAGAGGAATGAATGCAAGAGGGCAATTGGTTCAGAAACATCTGGATATGTGGAACGGCTACAACACGATCGGAGGCATTCCCTTCGGTACGAAATTTGTCGGGAAACTGGATATGAAACGCATAGGCACAATGGGTCATTCCCGTGGTGGTGAAGGCGTTGTTTACAATGCCTTGCTCAATAAATCTCTTGGAAGTCCTTATGGTATTAAAGCGGTGATTACACTTGCACCAGTCGATTTTCATCGCAGGGTAATGAATGGTATTCCTTTGCTGAACATCGCTCCTTATTGCGATGGAGATGTGACAGCCTTGAGCGGAGTACATTTTTATGATGATGCAAGATATAATGATACGACAGACGAGTCGCCCAAACATTCTGTATTGATGATGGGAGCCAATCACAATTTTTATAACACCGTCTGGACACCAGGCTCATACATAGCAGGAACCTCGGATGACTGGAGTGCTACCATGGACCCGTTTTGCGGAGCATCTGCAGCCGGTAATGGCAGATTAGATACATCCGAGCAGAAGGCAGCATTCAATGCTTATGGTGCAGCTTTCTTCAGAATGTACGTAGGTGGCGATACCACATTCGCACCCATTCTTGAGGTAGACGACATTCATCCTCCTGTGTCTTCGAAACTGGATAGCACTCAGGTTTACGTATCGTGGCATCCGGGAAAAAGCAAACGCAAAGACATCAACCGAACTGATACGGTAACGACTGCAACTGTCAATAATCTCTACGGAGCAGTTACTTCGGGCAGTATGGTCAGCGCATCAATCTGTGGAGGAGGATTAACCATGCCGAGCTGCAGCATCAGTACATCCACCTCAAAAGAACCACACAGAGGGACCACAACCCAAAAGGGTATGGCCAATGCTGCCTTGCGCTGGAAAACAAAAACTGCCATGTATACCAACGAAATTCCTTCTGCCTATCAGAATACAACTAAACACAAAAGCATTACATTCCGCGCCAGCGTAAACTATGCGCAGACCTTACCGGTGGGCCGCGACCTCGATTTTACGGTTCAGCTGGAAGATTCCGCAGGGAAAACCAGCAACCTGAAAGTAAGCCAGTTTAGTGGTGCGCTTTTTTATCAGCCCGGAACCTCCGCTTCTGTTTTACCTAAAATTTTATTCAACACGGTAAAAATTCCATTGGTCAAGTTTAAAGGAATAAACCAAACCAAATTGCGTTATATCCGATTTTTGTTCGATGTCTCCGACAGCGGTTCTGTACTGATCAGCGACTTAGCTTTCTGTGGCATAGAGTTAAAACCATGCGGCAACCTGGATGCATTTTTCCGGGATTCGCTTGATAAAAGTTATACCGTTTATTTTAAAGATTCTACAAATAAAAATACAGGAGACTCTACAGTGTATAGCTGGAAGTTTGGAGACCCGGTTTCGGGCACTGCAGATACTTCCAGTCTCCCTAATCCGAATCATAATTTCAGCAGCTCGGGAGTCTATAAAGTTTGCCAATATGTGTCTGCTTATCGTAGCACCGGTTTGGTGTGTACGGATAGTTTTTGCAGAAACATTACTTTATTGCCAAATGGTATCGCAGATTATAGCCTCAACCATACCAGTATTTCACCCAACCCTGCCAGTGATTTCCTGCTGGTAAATGGTGCTTTACCGGGCGACGAACTGGAATTGCATAACATGTGCGGACAATCCATGTTTAAGACGAACATTAACCAGCCTCAAATCAATTTGCCCCAAAGCTTACCCAACGGTGTTTATTTTGCAATTATCCACTCTGTAAAGGGAATCGTGGTACATAAAGTACTGATTGCGCATTAGTTGAATTTTTATCATGTAAGGTTCACGTACACCTGCATGAGGTTTGCGGGTTGACATAATTGCTTCATACATCCCTGCCTGAATTGTGCGATATTCTTTTCGGAGACTTGCTATTATACTGCAGATTTCCTTCATATTCCTTTTTCGGGAGCACATAAAAAAAGGCTGTTTCAGGTTACTTATTTCTTCAATAGCATTCCGGCATAACCATTAAATGTGGTTTATAAAAAATTGACCTAAATATTTTATGCATTAGCTGTTGTTTGCAAATTTTATTCACTACTTTTCTACCCTACAAAATAGAATAACTGATGGAAATAGTAAATATCAGGGTAATGAACGGACCAAATTACTGGTCTATCAGAAGGCATAAACTCATCGTAATGTTGCTGGACCTGCAGGAAATGGAGCAGCGTCCCAGCAATACCATACCGGGATTTCTGGAAAGGCTGAAGGCGCTCATTCCGTCGATGTACAGCCATCGCTGTTCGGAAGATTGCCCGGGCGGTTTTTTTAAAAGAGTAGAAGAAGGAACATGGATGGGCCATGTGATAGAGCACGTCGCACTGGAAATGCAAACACTCGCCGGAATGGATACGGGTTTTGGCCGCACCCGCGAGAGCGACAAGCCAGGTGTATACCACGTTGTGTTTTCTTATATCGAACCCAAAGCAGGTGAA
>DLGS01000440.1:2472-3529 GCA_002482815.1 Bacteroidetes bacterium UBA7688 | reverse complement strand
TTTGGCAGCAAACCAGGAAACATTGGTAACCGGGGCATTGTTTAAATTCTTTAAACCATAATCGAAATCACTTGTCCATTGTGCCAGATAACTTTTATCTGCAAAAATACCTTTGATTTTAGAACGACTATACTCTGGGTATTTTTTGATAAAAGCAAGAAATTGTATATTGGTAACTGGATACACATCAATAGTAAAAGAAGGTATTTTGACCGGTTTTTCAGAAGTAGCACCATAAAGGGGAACAAAACTGCCGCCTTTTATGGATGCCATTTTTTCTTCTTGAGCAAAAAGAGAACTTACACAGAATATAAATAGGATTGATATTGTTTTAAATACTGCCATCTGTTACTTTTTTTGATTTATTCTAATGTTCCTGGGCTACTTTTGGAGCAGGTTTGGCTCTAACAGCTTTTACTTTTGCCGGAGTTATTACTGTTTTATTATTGCCCCAACTGTTGTATATGTATGTCAGAACATCAGCAGCTTGCTCGTCAGTTAGGTTCTGACTGGTCATCACGTTATTGAATTTCTTGCCATTAACGGTGATCTCTCCACTTAATCCGTGCAATACCGCGCCAATAGCTCTATCTGGATTCGCATTCAGGTAATCTGATTTTGCCAATGGAGGAAAAGCATTCGGAATACCTTGCCCTTCAGATTGGTGACAGGCATAACAGGTACGGTCAAATAATTCTTTACCGGCTTTAATTTGTTCAGGAACAGTTTTTGCAACAGTAGTTTTAGGAACTGCTTTGCCTTTTGGCATACCTTGAATTGTCCCACCTTCTGGTAAATATATTCCATCTTGTATGGTTCCAGAATACAATTTTTTATTTTCCTCGCCTTCAACTTTCAGCATTCCAAGTGCTCCTTTATTAAAGGCTCTAAAAATCGAGTGGTCTACCAGTATAAAAGTTCCCGGAACATCTACTTTAAACTCCACAATGGCCGAACCACCTGCAGGTATTAAGGTAGTTTGTACGTTTTCGTTGATCATATCCCCTCCTTCAATATGCACTTTGTCGAAAATTTCTCCAATAACATGGAAAGATGA
>DLGS01000440.1:0-2414 GCA_002482815.1 Bacteroidetes bacterium UBA7688 | reverse complement strand
CCCATATAAATACGGACAGTTTCACCAACTTTGGCCGTTAAAGACTTATCTCCGGCGAGAGCTCCAACTTTCCCATTGAAGACCACATAATCAGCTTGTTCCTTAATGGCTTTATCCATATCAAAAGGTTGAGAACCTTGTTCCCCATAACTGCCCTTGGTGTAAAAATCACCTTGCATGATGTAATATTCTTTATCAACTGGTGGCAAGCCTCCTTCTGGTTCAACCAAAATCAACCCATACATTCCGTTAGCAATATGCATTCCAACTGGTGCTGTAGCACAATGATACACGTATAAACCGGGATTTAAGGTTTTGAAACTAAACACTTTTTCGTGACCTGGGGCAACCAACGATGAGGTTGCTCCTCCTCCTGGTCCGGTTACCGCGTGTAAATCAATATTGTGAGGCATTTTGTTATCCGGATGGTTTTTTAGGTGAAATTCTACTTCATCACCCACTCTGGTTCTGATAAAACTTCCGGGAACAGAACCCCCAAAAGTCCAATAAGTATATTTTACACCATCTACCATTTCTCCTTCAATTTCCTTAATTTCCATATTGACCACTAATTTTGTAGCTTCACGGTCTCCTACTGCTTTCGGAACAAACGGAGGCGCCGTGAGTTCGGCAGTTTGCTGCCCTTTGGCCTCAATATTTTGATAATTTTTTGCTTCATCGCTTCCTCTTTTGCAAGAAAAAAATCCGACTAAAACAAGCAACATTATAAAAAACCCCCTTATTTGTCTGTTTAATTTAACACTGGTTTTCATATTATTTTGGTTTGAAATTTATAGTGTAAAAATAAAGGATAAAAATATCCTTTATTATGATATTTGTCATATTCACTATTTTTAAAAAACTCCAAAAGAAAAGATATTTACAGCTGACTATTTTCCTTTAAAAATAAAAATGGTTAAGGTCACTTTAAAAAAATATTTAAAAAAATGCAGTCTTATGATTTAAATCATATTCTGCATTTTATAATTATACGAATTTTACAATATCAAATAATACATTAAATAATAATAAGACAACTGGATAACAAAATAAATGATGAAGTGTGTTTAATTAAAAGACAAAATACTCTTTTATTAAGATCATCATCGTTTAATCATTTACAAATTATAATCTAAATAAAAATTATGGAAACTTTAGAACAAATTACAATCGGAGAATACGTGGCAAAAGATTTTAGAACAGCAGCCTTGTTCTCAAAATACGGAATAGATTTTTGCTGTAACGGAAACAGAAGCATTGAAGAAGCCTGCCAGAAAAAAGCAGTGACTGCAGATGTTTTATTACAGGAAATTGAAACAGTTCTATCATCAAAAAGCGATTCAGGAATTGATTACAATGCCTGGCCGATTGATTTATTGGCTGATTATATTGAAAAAAAGCATCACAGATATGTATCAGAAAAAACACCAGTACTACTGCAGTTTTTAGATAAGCTCAGCAGAGTGCATGGCGCAAAACATCCTGAACTATTATTAATAAATGAGCTTTTTAAAGGCTGCGCAGGAGAATTGGCACAACATATGAAAAAAGAAGAGCTGATTTTGTTCCCATTTATAAAAAAAATGGTTCATGCTACTCTATCTGATGAATTAATTGAGCTGCCTCATTTTGAAACAATTCAAAATCCAATTGCTATGATGATGCACGAGCACGACGCCGAAGGTGTCCGTTTTAGAAAAATAGCAGAATTAACTAACAATTATACACCGCCAGCCGATGGCTGTAATACTTATAAAGTTACGTTTGCAATGCTAGAAGAATTTGAGCAGGATTTGCATAAACACATTCATTTGGAGAATAATATTTTATTTCCAAAAGCTGCCAAACTTGAAAAAGACTTTACAGCTCAATAATAAGTAGCTTTCAATCACTAAGAACCAACAACTATGGAAAATTATGTCATCAAAAGAAATGGAAAGTATCAGCCATTTGAAAGTTATAAGATCAAAGATGCAATTGAAAAAACTTTTCAGAGTGTCTCTATAGCTGTTGATGAAAGTGTTTTTGAAAGTGTGGCTATACAACTCGAAAACAAAGAAGTATGGTCTGTTGAAGACATTCAGGATGTAATCGAAAAAAAATTATTCGATAAAAACCATTTTGATGCCATGCGCTCCTTTATGCTATACCGACACACCAGAAAGCTGCAACGCGAACATCTTGAAGGATTGAATGATGATACAACTTATGTCGACAGCACCCAAACGATTGAAGAATACATACAACAAACAGATTGGCGGATCAACGCCAACGCCAACACCTCTTATTCGAACGCAGGATTGGTTAGCAATGTAGCAGGAAAAGTTATCGCAAATTATTGGCTGGATAAAGTGTATTCTAAAGAAGAAGGCTATGCACACCGCAATGGTGATATTCACATTCACGATTTGGAT
>DLGS01000356.1 GCA_002482815.1 Bacteroidetes bacterium UBA7688 | reverse complement strand
TTTCACTTTGTCTTTGTGAATGATGTTTTCTTTGAAAGTATAAGCACCTGTTTTTGGGCTGCGAACGGCTTTAATTACTTTAGTCCAGTTTTTCGCTTCTGCTGCCTGTTTAGGGTCTTTTTTAATCGCGGTTTTAGCTGCTTTTGCCATAACTCAATATTTTAAAAAGGGTTGAAGTAAGATTATTTGATTTCTTTGTGAACAGTCACACGCTTCATCAACGGGTTATATTTCTTAAACTCGATGCGCTCGGGAGTATTCTTTTTGTTTTTGGTGGTAATGTAACGGCTGGTTCCCGCTAAGCCGCTGTTTTTATGCTCTGTGCATTCCAATATTACCTGTACGCGGTTGCCTTTCTTTGCCATTTTTATTGAATGTTTTGATGCTTATTAATTACTAGATTTTGTGACCTTCTGCACGCAATTGTTTTACTGTTGCAAGCAGGCCATTTTTGTTGATGGTACGCAAAGCTTCAGTAGACAATTTCAGAGTGATCCATTTGTCTTCTTCAGCAAGAAACATACGTTTAACTTGCAAATTGGGCAGGAAACGACGCAATGCTTTTTTATTAGAAAACGAAACTTTATGCCCAACCATTGGTCTTTTACCGGTTACTTGACAAACTCTTGCCATAATTTTATTTTTTTAAGGACTGCAAAGGTGCACCATTTTAATGAAACAACAAAAATATTTTTACACTTATTAGCACTTTTTTATAGAAATAGAAACTTTAAGGATTCGACAAACGTAAAAGTCAATCAAAATCAAATCTTTGCGACAGATTTATTTGTATCCGACACTTGACCGATTACATCCTGACGCACCTGCTGCTCCTTCAAAATCTGTTCTTTAAAAGGGGTTATAATTTCAGAAAGCTGCTCTTTTGTGATATCCAGTGCTTTTCCATCACCTGCCAACACAAACCAAGGCCTTGGAGAGCCAAACGGGTAGGCTCCGAAAACGATAACCGGTGTTCCTTTTGCCAGTAACTGTCCGCTTTTATTTAATTTCCACTGATTGGCCCAGCTATACAAAAACTCGGCCTGGTCCGCCCACAGACGCAAACAACTGTGAGACGCCGGATAGCCAGGCAAATCGTATTGATGAAAGCCTACCCCACCCATATTGCTGATATTAAAATTCCATTTCAATATCCATTCATTATCTACTGTGCTTCGGGTTTCTTTTGCTTTCCAATTACAAAAAAACAGTCCGGTTGGTGTTTTTGAAGCTTTTTTCCCCATATTCGTCGGACCTGATATAATCAGTTTTCCATTTTCGTAAGCAGCAAAAGCCTGTGCCGGATAGGAAAACAATATTATTTTATCGATATCCTTCAGCACATCTACATACAATGGAAAGGGCATATAATATGCAATGGTGTCAATATATTTATCCGGCACCAAAATACTATCCAGGCGTTGCAGGTGTTTCTCATCTACCCTGTTGATGGCTGCAATGATATTTCTATGCTGATTTCCTTCAAAACTATCAGCCAGTTTCCAAATACCTTTTTTCTCAAAATGATAATTAATCAGTGGTTTCTGTGGAATTATCTCTTCTGCCGGCTTTTCGGCTTCTTTCTTAAATTGTTTAGATTCAATTTTCTTTTCCTGTCCGGAATTTTCTTTACATGAAATAAATGGTAAAAATGCTACTGCCAGAATCCAATATCGTATTCTCATAAACTATCAAAAAGTGTTGTGTATACAAATATCAAAGAGAAATTTCAATTCACCTATTAAGCAAACAACAATTATACCATAATTTGTCCCTGAGAAATATTATTAAGGTATTGTTCTGAAAAAGCCTTTACAGATTACATTTGAGGATACCTGCTTGCCTGACTTAAAAATTTGCAGTACATTACCTATTATTCTTTTTAAATATCTTTTTACAAGAAATGGAATCAAAATTTACGACTGACGTTTTTATAAGTTATGCACATATTGATGATGCAACTTTTATAAAAGGGGATGATGGCTGGGTGACCTCGTTTCATGCTGCGCTCCAAACCAGGCTGGGACAGGTATTGGGCGAACAGGTAAACATTTGGCGGGATAATGAGCAACTGCAAGGCAATGATATGTTTGCGGACAAAATCATCAATCAGTTTGAGCATACAGCAATTATGATTTCAGTGATTACGCCCCGGTATGTAAAATCGGAGTGGTGCAACAGAGAGGTAGATGAATTTATCCGTATTGCCAATACCAATCATTCCATTCGCATAAAAGACAAACTGCGCATTTTCAAAGTCCTCAAAACACCCGTTGCACTGGAACTTCAGCCTGCAGCCATCCGCGACACCTTGGGTTATGAATTTTACACCAAAAATCACGTTACCAAGTTAGAGACGGAACTCAGCCTGGAGTCAGAAACACGCAATCAATACAAAGCAGCTTTAGAACGATTAGCCTGGGACATCAAAGGTGTTCTCGAACAATTGCGCAATCTGGAAGCAGAAAGAATCAGAATAGCCAGCAGAACACCGGAAGAAATTGCAGAAGATTTAGCAGAAACTGTGCATTTGGCAGATGAAGCACGATTGGCGGAAGAGAAGCGAGTAGCAGAAAAAGTGCGCATAGCTGAGGAGAAGAAAAGAAAAAAAGCGGAAGAAGAAAAGAAAAAGGAAGAAGAGAAGAAAAAAGAATTGAAAGAAACGGCACGTATGGAGAAAATTGAAGAACAAAAAAGAATAGATGCGCTAAAAGCAAACTTGGCTTCAAAACCGGAGAATCCACTATTTTCTGCTGTAAAATACAGTATTGGAGTGTTGCTTTTTATAGCCGGATTGTATTATTTGTTTGGTAGAGATTCCAAACCTGATCCTGAACCAACACCTCTGAAAACTATTCCTGCCTGGATGATCCTGACCAAAGCAGAAGACAAAAACAGAATTAATAACGCTACAACCCTGATTGAAAATATCCATAGCAACCTGAAACCAACAAGTGTGAATTATGAAGATAATGAAGCCTTAAAAAATAGAATTAGCCGACCAAAAATGGTTCTTAATAGCTCGGATTTCCCCAATTACATCACAGTCAGATCTACAACAGTAAATAATATTGGAATTTCTTATAGTAACCCTGAAAATTGTACAATCGCAAAAAAAGGCAATGTTTATTATTTCGAAAGATCAGAAAGTATTCTTCACAAATCCGGGCAATTCTATTATAAAGATAAAACCAGCTATGTCTACCTTGGCGGAACAGGCATTGGTAGTGGCCCACTTAAAGAATACAATACATCTTCAGGTGAGGCAGGCTTACTATTTCAAAATGAACCCAACAAACTTTTGCTGTTGATTCCTAAGGAATCATCTTATACCTTGCTTGAATTTGAAAAAGAATAATTCAAAGCATTCTGCCTCTGGAATTCCGGAGGGATGAAAACCCATACATTTCGTATATGGCAAGGGTGGTTATGATAAAAAATCAAAGCATTCAAAGCCCCCATGCTTAACCGAAGCGGCATTTTTGTGAAAATGCTGTTTAAGTTCATGATTCGGTTTGGGCTTCTCCAAAAAATAAGCAAACTTTGAATTCTCCATTTGCCTTATCTTGCAGGCCTACTTTCAGACAAAAAATAAGGCACAGCTAAGTATGCTAAAAATTGGCATTTTCGGGACAGGACACCTCGGCAAAATACATATTCAACAGTGGAAAGAGATTGCAGGGATAGAATTGGTGGGCTTTTTTGACCCAAATGACCAAAATGCACAATCAACAACTGAGCAATACAAAATCAAACGCTATACAGATGCCAACGAATTATTGCAAGCCTGCAATGCTGTGGATATTGTCACGACTACCATTCATCATTATGATATAGCCAAATCGGCCTTATTGTCGGGCAAACATATTTTTGTTGAAAAACCATTTACAAACACCCTTGCAGAAGCACAGGAACTGATAAAACTGGTAAAAGAAGCCAGGGTAAAATGCCAGATTGGTCATGTTGAACGTTTTAATCCGGCTTTACTTGCACTGGGGGACACTCCCATTCAACCCATGTTTATAGAGTCCCACAGACTTTCAACCTTCAATCCGCGCGGTACAGATGTGTCAGTCATTTTAGATTTAATGATTCATGACATAGACATTGTTCTTCATTTGGTCAAGTCGCCGGTGAAAAGAATCTCTGCCAGCGGCGTGTCTGTAATGAGCGAGACCCCGGATATCGCCAATGCCAGAATAGAATTTGATAATGGCTGTGTTGCCAACCTGACCAGCAGCCGTATTTCCTTAAAAAGGATGAGAAAGATGCGTTTATTTCAGCGTGATGCTTATATCAGCGTCGATTTTCTGGAGAAAAAGACAGAAATCATCCGTCTCAGCGACGACAATAATGACCCTAAAGGATTGTTGGACATTCCACTGGAAATGGCCAATGGAGCCAAAAAAATCTTGTCTGTAAAAAATCCGGAAGTACCTGCAGTAAACGCCATCCGAATGGAACTAACCGAATTCGCCAACGCCATTATTAATGATTTACCGGTCAAAGTTTCTGCTTTTGATGGATATCAGGCAATGGAAGTTGCACACCAAATCTTAAAAAAGATGAGTTTGCACAATAAACTGCACAATGAATAAGCAATACGAACGTTATACCATAAGACGAATCACTTACAGTACAGAAACAGCAATGAATAAACACTTATACTTAGTTTTTCTTTTCCCAATTATATTTTCGGCTTGCAACCTGATCAACCCCAAAGAGCAAACGCCAACTTATCTTCACCTAGAACCGTTTGTATTTACCAACGTAGATTCAGGTTACACCGGAAGCGCATCGCATAATATTCCTTCGGCAAAAGTGGTGGTAGACGATCAGACTGTTGGGATTTATGATTTACCGTGCACGGTA
>DLGS01000439.1 GCA_002482815.1 Bacteroidetes bacterium UBA7688 | reverse complement strand
ACCGTACCGGGACCAGGTGTTCCACCGGCATTGATTTCCGGCCAGATTGCAGCGGAACAAACCATTAAGTACCATCAAAATAAATTTAAATGAAATTAATATTCGATACCGTATCATTATCTACCAGCAAAATGGTGACCAGGGCTTACAGTACCAGTTTTTCATTGGGAATCAATTGCCTGTCACAGAAATTTCATCATGCGATATACAGTATTTATGGTTTCGTGCGATGTGCTGATGAAATAGTGGATTCATTTCATGATTACGATAAAGAACTTTTACTGACTGAATTCAGAGAGGAAACGCTAAAAGCAATTGACAGGAAAATAAGCCTCAATCCTGTTTTGAATAGTTTCCAGGCAGTTGTTCATCAATACCATATTGAAATGGAACTGATAGAATGTTTCCTGAAAAGTATGGAAATGGATTTACATAAAAACACACATAACCATTCTTCCTACAACCAATATATCCTTGGCTCGGCAGAAGTGGTTGGATTGATGTGCCTCAGAGTTTTTACTGAAGGAAATATGGAATTTTACGAAACATTAAAACCTGCTGCAATGAAGCTGGGCGCTGCCTTTCAGAAAGTGAATTTTCTCAGAGACCTGCAGGCAGATTTTAAAATATTGGGCAGGGTTTATTTCCCTACTGTAGACATGAGCCAGTTTTCTGAAGCAGAAAAAAATGCCATTGAAGCAGAGATACAACAGGACTTTGATGATGCTTTGATTGGAATTAAGCAACTGCCTGTTTCATCCCGGTTCGGTGTTTATGTGGCCTATGTTTATTACAAAGCTCTTTTCGCAAAAATTAAAGCTTTGCCTTCGACAAGAATTATGCAGGAACGTGTGCGTATTAATAATTATCAGAAAATGAGCCTTTTGGCAGGGTCATTTTTAAAACACCAATTGGGTATATTATGAGTTTATCAAAATTTTCGGATCAGGAAATATTGTCAGAGGATAATTATTTACAGATACCTCCTGATGGCTTCATATTCAGGCGAATGATGGAGTATGGGATTGAGGATAAAGGTGTGGCAAGGGCTTTTTTGCGATGTACTCAAAGTATTGATAATCACTCCCTGCCTATATGGATTGGCTACAAAGCAATGTCTTCATTTTTAATGTCAATTCATGAAACAGAAAATTCAGAAAAAGTAAAGTATTTCAATGAAGGGAAATATCTCCTTGAATTTTCAATTAATTTAGAACCACAAAATGCGGAACTACGGTTGATACGCCTGCTCGCCCAGCGAACTTTGAGTAATGATATGAATTATGATAGTGATATGGAGGATGATCAAAATTTCCTTAGAAACTTCTGTAACAAAAAATTGAGAAGTAGTTTTGATAAGGAATTACAATCGCTAATCATGAAATTTAAAACAGATGAAAGCTTTAATAGAAATCAGTTAGCATAAAAGGAAAGATAAAATTTTTGAAATGGATCTAGTAGTGTTAGTAGATGAAAATGATTGTGAAATTGGTGTGATGGAGAAGTTGCGGGCTCATCAGGAGGCGCAATTGCATAGAGCTATTTCAGTAGTGATTTTTAATACAGATGGTGAAATGTTATTGCAGCAAAGAGCCGGACACAAATATCATTCTCCTTTGCTTTGGACAAATGCATGTTGTACACATCCTTCGCCGGATGAGCCTGTTGCAGAGGCTGCATTAAGGCGATTGCAGGAAGAAATGGGTTTGAGTTGCTCGCTGACTTACGCTTTCAATTTTATTTATAAAGCTGAATTGGGAAAGGGTTTGACTGAATATGAATTTGACCATGTTTTTTATGGTTTTAGCAATGATGTTCCGGCAATAAATGAAGATGAGGTTAGTTCCTATAAGTATGTTTCGATGGCTAATCTTAAAAATGAATTGACAAATCATCCCGATCATTTTACAGTTTGGTTTAAATTGATTTTTGATAAGATAAATACAATGCAGGAATGAATGTGATTTTGAATGTTGGTATTGTGCTTATCACTTTTTTGTTGATGGAAGGAGTTACCTGGTTGACGCATAAATATGTTATGCACGGCTTTTTATGGGTTTTACATGATGATCATCACAATAAGAATAAGGAGAATTTTTTTGAAAGAAATGATGCCTTCTTTATCATCTTTGCAGGTATCGCAATGTCTTTGTTTGCGGCGGGAACCTTCAACGAACCCTGGCGTAAATTGATTTATGTCGGAATAGGAATTACTTTATATGGATTTGCATACTTTACCGTCCACGATATTTTTATTCATCAACGCTTCAAGCTATTTACCCGGACAGACAATTTTTATTTTCGTGCCTTAAGAAAGGCACACAAAATGCACCACAAGCATTTGGGCAAAGAGAAAGGAGAATGTTTCGGAATGTTATTTGTACCGTTAAAATATTTCAGAGAGGAATTAAACAGAAAAAAATAGATGCCTGTAAAGTATACATATCTCCTGGTCGATTTTTTCTGCATCATCTTTCCATTCCTGTTTTCATTTCATCCCCGGCTTCAGTTCAATAAACACTGGCGTTCATTTCTGATCCCTTGTATTAGCACCGCAACTTTCTTCTTGGTGTGGGATGCAATATTTACACATATTGGCGTATGGTCATTCAATCCTGAATATGTTATTGGCATTTATTTAGCAGGTATGCCTGTAGAGGAATTTCTGTTTTTTATTTGCATTCCTTATGCCTGCGTTTTCAGTTATCATTGTTTTGATGTACTCTTTAATTTCTCCTCACTCCAAAAGCCAATTCGTTTTTTTTATGCCATACTTTCTGTGGCCTTATTGATTACAGCATTCTTCCATCTTTCACAATTATATACCTCAGTAACTTTCATTTTTACCGGCATTCTTTTGGTTTATCTGGTGGCAATTAATGCAAAATTTCTCTCCACGTTTTTCTTTTGTTTCCTGTTTATCCTGATTCCATTTATTTTATCAAATGGCGTGTTGACCGGTAGTTTTTTTGGGAGAACAGTAGTGCAGTATAATGATGCGCACAATCTCGGTATACGCATTTTGACTATTCCTTTTGAAGATACATTTTATGGTTTGCTGTTGCTGCTTCTAAATGTTTGGGGTTATGAACGGTTCAGGAGGCCATTAAACTAAAAACAAAAAAACCGGATACAATTTGTATCCGGTTTTTTTGTTGAATGGAATATTAAAGGTCTTTCTTTTCGAAGTCGCTGGCCTTTGGAATAATGTCTGCTATGTTGTTGAGTTTGCTGTGTTTTCTTCCGTAGGAAAAATAAATCACCAGACCGATAATCAACCACACCACCAAACGGAGCCAGTTTTCCATACCAAGGCCAAATATCATCGCACCACAAACAACAATACCTAATATCGGAACAAAAGGTACCCAAGGTGTTTTGAATTGTCTTGGCAAATCAGGGTCTGTTTTGCGAAGAATAATCACAGCCGCACAAACCAGCATAAAGGCAAACAATGTTCCGATGCTGGTCATATTACCTACAACATCTCCCGGAACAAATGCGGCAAATAATCCTACTAAAACCAGGATGATTAAATTGGCTTTATAAGGTGTTTTGAATTTTGGGTGCAAGGCGCTGAAAATACCAGGCAGTAATCCATCTTTACTCATTGAATAAAATACGCGGCTTTGTCCTAACAACATTACCAGAATAACCGAAGAAAAACCTGCAAGGATGGCAACGGTTACCAATTTGGCAAGCCACTCATAGCCCGGCATAAAGGTATTGATGGCTGCTACTACAGAAGCTTCTTTACCCGTAGTGCGGAAAAATTCAACTGGTGCAAGGCCGGTAAGAACGTGAGCAAATAATA
>DLGS01000240.1 GCA_002482815.1 Bacteroidetes bacterium UBA7688 | reverse complement strand
CGACACGATTGATTCGACTGCAGAAAGGTTTAGTACGAAAATAAAAATTGCCGGTATGCTCAATGATAGCAGTCAGCAATACTATCAACCTTATCAGTCAGCTATTGCGCTAAAGCTTTACCCGCTTGTACGTAAAATGACCTATATAAAGAATGAGACTTACGCAGGACTGGCGACTGGCTTTAGCAATTTTTTGGCATACGATAAAGGGCAATTAATATTGGGAAAAGCGCGTTTAGTACCCATGAGGATGAGTATTGTTATTCGCGAAGCTGCCATTAATACAGAACCACAGGAATAATTCAAATAAAAAGAAAATTATCAATACATATAAATAATGATGAACAAAAAAAGATCGATTCTTACAGTTGCTTTGCTGGGCCTTGGGGTTGTCGTAAAGGCTCAATCTGTAGAAGAAGGCATCAAAATGCTGAATTATGAACGTTATGAAACAGCCCAGAAAGTTTTAGAGCCATTGGCTGCAGGAAATGCCCGCGCCAATTACTATCTTGGATTGGCACAATTGGGAAGCGAAAAGAAAGACGCAGCACGTGCTACTTTCATGAAATTTCCGGAAGATCCGGCTAACATTGCTGGTCTTGCGCGAGTTGACTTTGCAGAAGGAAAATCTACAGAAGGAACAGCAAAAGCGCTTCAGGCAGCAGGAAAGGCAAAAAAGAAAGATTGGGAACCGCAAAAATTCGCAGCAGATGCTTTGGCGTCTGATGGGGGAAATCCTGCTATGGCTGTAGAATATTACAACAAAGCAATTGAAAAAGCTCCGGAAAATAGTGATTTGAAAATTGCATTTGGCGACGCCGCTCAAAAAATGGACAATGGTGGTGGTAAAGCCATGACCAGCTACGAGAATGTAATTGCGAAAGAGCCTAAAAACTCTCTTGCTTACAGCCGTATTGGTAAGCTTTGGTATGCAGCCCGTAAATATGACAGCGCACTGGTAAACTATTCACGCGCCAAGGATGCAGATCCATCAAATCCTTTGCCATACCGCGACCTGGCTAATGCCTATTTTTATGTTGGAAAATATGATTTGGCCAAGCAAAACAGTGATGAATATCTGAAACGTTCAGACAATTCTGCAGAAGATAAAATCCAGCATGCCAATTTATTGTATTTATCTAAAGATTATGCAGGTGCAATCAAGGAAATGCAGGATCTGATAGCTTCCGGTGTAGAGAAACCTTATATGTATCGCATTATTGGTTACAGTCAGTCTGAATTGAATGACAGTACTAATGCCTTATTAAATATGGATAAGTTCTTTGCCAAGCAGGATGCAAAAAAAATCCTGCCATCAGATTACTTGTATTATGGAAAAATCTTGAATCAGAATGGTAAAGTGGCAGAAGCTGACGAATATTACAACAAAGCCATTGCCGCTGATACTTCAAAAGACAAGTCTGATTTGTACCGCAAAATAGCGGAAGGTTTTGCTGCCCAGAAAACAGAAATGGCTTACACTAAAGCTGCGGGCTGGTATGCAAAAATTGTAGCAGAGAATAACGGTGTAAAAGTGTTGGATTATTTCTATTGGGGTTATTATTTTTATGGAAGTAAAAAATATGATGATGCCGCAAAAGCATTTGCTGCAATGCGAACAAAATATCCTGATCAACCTTCTGCTCCATATTGGCAAGGTCGTGTAGCAGCAGCTCAGGACCCTGAAGCTAAATCGGGTGGTGCAATTCCTTTTTTTAACGATTGGTTGAATATCCCTGATACGAAAGATTACACCAAAAAGAATCCGGACTTGAATATAGCTTATCAGTATATCGCATTATATTATTATAATAAGGGCGACAAAGCACAAACGCAGGTGTATATTGATAAAATAACGGCAATGTTCCCGGATGATAAATTTGCCAAGCAATTGAAAGATGCGATGTCTCCGGCTAAAAAGCCTACTTCAAGCAACGCAAAAAAATAAGGTTTAACTTCAGTACAAATTTAAAAAGCACTTACCATTGGTAAGTGCTTTTTAAATTTGTAAGCTTATACAATATAATATACTTGAAGCATTGACAAAACTCAATTTAAGTTCCTTCCATTAAAATAGATAAGATTAAGTTCTCTAAGGTCAGCTATGCTGTTTAAGCTCTGATTATAGCAGCGTATGAGTTCATTAATAAGCGTTGGCTGGATTAAGCGTGTAAGGGGATCGTTGAAATTTCAATCACTCTTCGGTTTAATTAAGAAGTCGACAAAATAAAAAGGCCGTAAATGTTTCATTTACGGCCTTTTATAAGTAATGTAATTTCAATTATTATTCACCACTACGGTTTTTGCTAAAATCTTTTCCGTTATCGAAATCGAAGTTAAGCGAGAAACGAACAGTATTGCTCAAAGGGTTTCGGTTGATACCTGAACCTGAAGGAACAAGATATGCAACATTCAAATTGAAAACAGTGTAACGAACACCAATACCAACTGTCAGGTATTTGCGGGCACCATTGTCTTTGTGCTCATAATAATAACCTGCACGTACAGCAAATTGATCCTGATACCAATATTCTGCACCAATTGCAGCATTTACACGTTTAATTCCTGCAGGGTCGCCGAAAGAACTGAATACACCGGAAACGACTGATTTGTCAGGATAAGCAAAGCTTGTTCCGCTTGAATCGGCTTCAGGAGCAGGAACCAATAGTTTATTGATATCTGCAGCAATCGTTATTTTATTGTAAGCATCTGCTTTGTAGGTGTAAGCAGCTCCGATACCAAGATTGGCAGGGATGAAGTCACGACGGGTAGAAGTGTAAGAAATACGGCTTCCCAGATTACTTAACACAGCACCTGCACTGAAAGTGCTTGCCTGGTCTTCGTTCAATTCGTTGGTGCGGGAGTAGTATACGCCTATATCACCTGCAACAGCATTACCTGGTTTGATATCTCCGGTATTTGGCGCGCCTGTTGCTAAAGAAGAGTGGATATATCTCAAGGCTATACCTGTAGAAAGATAAGTGGAAAGGCGGCGGGAATAACCAAAATCCAGTGAATACTCTCGGGGCATACCTGTTCCATTCGCATTACCATCTTTATCGGTATAGTTTATGTTACCCAAAGAAAAATAACGTAAAGAACCACTGATTGCCTGATTATCTTCTTTGCCGAACTTTGCGTAGCCAGAAACATAAACAAGATTGATATCCGGAACTAAATCCTGCAGCCATGGTGTGTAAGTGGCAGAAACGCCATATTTCTTTTTTGCAAAAGGAATTTTACCAACATTCCAATACTGTGCATTTGCATCAGCAGAAATGGCAATACCAACATCTCCCATTGCACCTGAACGTGCATCTGGAGAAATACGTAAAAAAGGGACAGCAGTTGTAATAGCAATTTTCTGGCCATTTACAGCTGTAGATTGCGCCGAAGCACTGTTAGCTGAGACGCCTGCAGCCAGAATACCTAGACTTACTATAGCAATTCGTTGAAACATTATGATAGTACTGATTTGTTTGTAATGTAAAAAATGTGAGCAAAAGTAAGGAAAACCCCGCAATATGCATCAAAAGCATTAACGCACGAGTATTACTTTTTGGTATCCAAGGTCTTCAATATTTTTTTCAGTAGCAATTCTGATGCGATATGGATAAACGCCGGGAAGTAATTTTTCACCACCATTTCCAGTTCCGTTCCAGATTACTTCTGCGCTGTTGCTGCCTGTTGGGGTAAATGTTTGCTCCAGGGTACGAACCAATCCACCCGTTGTATTGAAAATATGAATGGTTGCTTTCAAAACCTCATTTGGATGATTGTGCTCGAAAACAAAATGGGTTTCATCTTTAAATGGATTAGGATAATTATAAATATTACGAATTTTCACAACTTTACCATTCAAGACCTCGAAAGTTACTGTTCCTTCACCTGAATTATTAAACACATCCCAGGCTTTAACTTTCAGGGTATGAATACCATCGGTGAGATTATTGATAGGGAAATTTACATATCCGCGCTGATAAGTATTCGGTGCAGTTTCGTAGTAATCATTCAGCACATAGGGTGCTTCTTCCACATTATCCAACACGGCGCTGAGGTCGTGACCAACAAAATTACCGGATACGTTAATTCCGCTTTTGTCGGTAATAATAGCATATAAAACGGAGTTTGAACCTGTCAATCCGCCATTTTTGAATAAAGAATCATTCATAAACGGACGTACAATCGGAGCGTCATTATCGGCTACTACATTGTCAGAAAAACCGCCTACAGTAAATGTAGTGTCTGCGCCGGCGGCATCTATTTGACCATTATCGGCATAATAGCTGATTTTTCCTTTGCCAAATTCGTAGTTTATATCTTTAGGCGTAATAAAATCGAAGCTAAAGAGTCCGTTTTGAACGGTAGCAATACCTTTGTAAATTATGTTGTTCTGAAGATCAAATTCGCGGTAAGACCCGCCGCTGTTATCGGTTTGGATAGCTCTGGTCTGGGCTTTGTCAAAGAATGTTATATTGACTTTGCCATTAAAATCACTCATAATGTTGCCATTATCATTTCTTACAGAACCTTTGATGCGGTAATTACCCAGCGATTTTACAGAATCACTATTAACTGCTACACCATTCACCATTTCCTGAACCGAATCAGTCTGGACATCATAACGTGGAAAATTGGGAATAAGAGCAGGATCGCCTAATAATGCAAATTTGCGCGAGTTAAGATTATCGCCTTTCTTTACGACCTGATTTTTCGAAATACGGAAAGCTTCTCCAAGTGAATACCAGCCATTTGATGTTTTTGTAAACTGGGCATGCAAATAGGCGGTATTAAACTCCTTGTTCGGATTGGCATATACAACCTGGGTAGTTGTTACCAGGGCAATGGCACCGCCATTGCTTTTCAACATGATTTTTTCGCCTGCTGATTGTAGAGATGGATTATCGAAGCGGCTAAAATCACATGTTGCCGTAATCATAATCGGCAATTTGTACATATTATTCCAACTGTTATAATCATCTTGTGTAACAATCCTTTTGGTGGATAATGTATAAATACTGCCATGTCCGCTATAATTAATCAGGAAGGTTCCTTTGCTGATGTTATCATTAATCATTTTATTGGCATCTGGGCATCTGGGTCCTCCAGGAGTAGATATAATGTTCATATTATCCAGGTAAACTTTTGCTGCTTTATAAATATTAGTGGTTGTTTCTACCGTTTTATACATTGCATCAGCATCCATCAAATGGTCTCCCCCGTTATCTTCTTTGTCTGCTGTGAAAATGTTGTTGATCCGCCATGGGCCTAATGATTCATTGCTTTTGTAACGTATGATTTTATCAATAATAGCCATTGCCTGGTCTGCATTTGTGGCGGGAATCCTGCCCACTCCAATATCCATTAAAGGAAGGCCTTCTTCGATATATTCGTCCTCATCCAGCAAAGCAAAAAAGTCATCTGTACAATAACCGGAGTTGGCATTCAAGGATTCCGGGGTTTCAAAAGTTGGAACCAATTTTGCACTATTGGCGATAATGTTTTTATAATCGAAAGAAGCCTGCCCAAGCAGAAGAAGATGTTTTGGCATTTTGCTTTCATCACTGCCTGCACGATCATAGAACATTTTTGCAAAATCGCGAATCGCAGATATATCTTTAGCACCAGAACCAAATTCATTATAAACCTGATTGACATCTACTGTTGCCACCTTCATTCCGCTATTATTACGATGAAAATCTGCAAGTTTATTAGCTGCATTCATAAACTCAGGATGCGCCACTATAATATAATCAACCTGGTCAATGCCATGTAAATTTTGATTTGGAACCAGGCCTGCGTAAGCGGGGTTTAAAAAGCCATTATCTGCGGCAATATATTCTCTCAATTGGCTTGCATTTCTCACGAATGAAAATGTAGAACCGGATAAAGCGCCTTCGATGTGAGCCGGTTCTAGTGGATTGGTTACATCCCATATTTTTACTTCAGCATTTGCATTCGCTAATTGGAAATTTGCCACTGAAGATGGTGCAACGCTTCGCCAGTCCCGAAATGACAGTTGGGTTCCGGATATAAAGGATAATTGCCTGCGCGTGTTTACCTCTACAAAATCAAGATATCCTTTTGCTGTGGTTACATATTTTTGATAGGTAAAAGTAAAACTGAGCGCATCAGCACCGAATGCGTTGGTTAATCCGCTATTATAAATACCTCTTCCGGGGTCCTCTCCATCCACACCACTGATTCCGGTAGCAGAATGAACGCCTAAAGTTTGACCATTCATAGTTGCTGTAAAACTGGATGCGTTAAAATCTCCAATTGCAGCAGCAGCAAGATTGTAAGCAAAATAAACAGAATCATTGGCACTTTTTAGAGGGAAAGTAAAAGTTTGGGACGCAGAAAGCCCGTTGCTGAATCCGAAAGTTTCTCCCCACCAGGTTTTTCCAAACAAGCCAAGATTAACCATGTCTTTTTCGTGTACCGCATAGTCATTAAAGCTGGTGACAATATTATTAGGTGATGTCTCTGAAGGAATAGTTATTATCCTTTTCCCAATTCCATTATTAAAACTGATAAAATAATAACTGCTGTCCGCGTATAAATTGTTCCTGTGGTTAAATAGCTGACGCACGCTATCTTTCACCCATTCAGTAGGGCCATTGGCATAAAAAAGAAAATAATCTCCTGCATTAAAAATCCCATCTCCGCCATCATGCATTTCAATCGCATTTTCCTGTAAATCGTCAGGTCGTTTTATTTTATTGGATTCATACAGCATCGCTCCGCCATTACCAAATAATCGGATAGAACCACTGCTGATACTGGCTGATTGCCCCAAGGTGTTTTTTGCAAAATTGTAATCTACTTTGTAAATTCCCCTTTGAGCAACAGCAAGTTTTTGCCATCCTCCTTCAGCTAATATGGAAGATGAAGCTGTTGTTTTTGATAAAATTCCCGTGCTTGATGTTTTTTCTTTTGTAATGGCAGATTCGGTAATATTTACGGTAAATTTTTGCAGGTGTTCTATTTGCCCTGCAGCATTTTTTCTGAAGGCAGGAATCTGAATAAATGCAAAACTTTTCTTACGCTCGACACCTATTGATATATCGACAATAGAAGAAGCTTTCAACAGACTGTCTGAAACAATTTCAGAAGAAGGGGTGAATTCTTCTCCACTTATTTTTACAGTAGGTGTTCCAGAATTTTTCAGTTCTATTTTTGCAATATAAGAGGCACCCGATAAACGAGTGTTACTTTTGGTGAAAACAAATTGTTTTGCTTCCTGAGCCTGCACGCAAATTGGCAGAGCAAAAAAAGAAAAAAGGCAAAAAAATTGCTTGGTCATAATATTTGTTCTATTTTGGTGGTAGAAATTCATTCTCAAAGTTAAGCTATACAGGGTAATAAAAATTAAGATACGAAACGAATCACTATCAGAGATTTTTGAAACTTATTTTAAAACGGAAAAATTACCATTTTATTATAAAATGCTTATCTTCAAGTTGAATTTATAATAGTTGATACAATTCGCTAAAAAGTTGAAGCAGAACATTTTTTTGAAAATTAAAAATGGGTTCTGAAATAAAAACCAAGGAGTATTGGGGGAGTGGAATACTGTGGAAGTGTTGATTATAAAAGCTTTTAGCGTTTTTTTTATTATTTCCTTTCATTTTTTTAAAGCTTTTAAAAAGATTTTTTGAAAAATGAGGAGAGAAATACTTGACATTCTCAAAAACTTGCTCTACTATTGTAGGACTTTTAACAATATCGGACTTAATTAGTAGTAAATATTTTTCTCAGAATTATGAAAAGAACACTCATTAATATGAGCCTTCTGTGTGTCGGAACAGTTACGCTCTTATCTGCCTGCTCTTCCAACAAAGGTGGCGGTGCTTCCAACAAAACAGGCTGGAATTACAATGATCCTAAACTTGGTGGATTTGACGTGCCAAATTATCCTGGTCAACAAACGGGTCCCGGGCTTGTTTTTGTAGAGGGTGGCCGTTTCACAATGGGTCAGACAGAAGATGACTTAGTAGATGAACACACAAATATTCCGCGTACCGTTTCAGTTTCTTCTTTCTATATGGATCAGACTGAGGTTGCCAATGTTCACTACCGTGAATATACTTATTGGACAAGTCGTGCTTATTCTGCGGATTATCCGGATTTGGTTGCAAAAACCTTGCCTGATACTACTGCCTGGAGAAAAGGAATGTCTTACAACGAACCCTTAGTTGATTATTATTTCCGTCATGCGGCGTATAATTTTTATCCGGTTGTTGGGGTTTCCTGGGAGCAGGCTAACGAATATTGTAAATGGCGTACCGATCGCGTTAATGAACTTATACTTATTAAAAGTGGTAAGCTGAAAAAGAATCCTAACCAGGTGAATGAAGACGTTTATAACGACGGAGCTTACCTTTCCGGCCAGTACGAAGGTATTGCCGGCGGTAACCGCAAAAGAGATTTTGACCCGAACGGTTCCGGTAAACGTGGTGTAAACTATTCTGATGGAATTTTCCTTCCTGCCTATCGTCTTCCTACAGAAGCGGAGTGGGAATACGCAGCACTTGGTCTTAAAGCCAACAACCCTGAGCCTGCTACGAAACGTC
>DLGS01000121.1 GCA_002482815.1 Bacteroidetes bacterium UBA7688 | reverse complement strand
GCTGGAAGTGCTCCGGCAAAACAATGGCATGATTACATTGCTTTTGTAAAAGATAGTGCTGTACTGGGAGATTTAGGTTGGGTGGTTGTTAACCATGAAATGACCACTAAAGACAATAAACTTGGTGATGGGGGAGGTATGACTACTTTCCGCATGAAGCGTACTACAGGTGACAAACTTGAAGTAGTGAATCAAACTTTGGCCGATGGTCGTACAGGTAAATTCTTCAATGTTGATTTTGCTAATACAGTTGGTGAAACTGGTATGAACTGCGGTGGTATCAGCAAAGCTGGCCGCATTTGGACAGCTGAAGAGTGGATGCAAAGCAGCAACTCTGGTATTTATGCCGGTGGTGCTGGTTACCGCGATACTACTGATTTCGTAATCGGAACCACTACTCCTGCTGGTTTTCCTGGTTTTAATGGTAAAACGTTGAAGCGTTACCAAAATCTAAATTGGATGGTAGAGATTGACCCAAAAAATGCAAAAGGTATCCGCAAACAATACAACTGGGGTCGTGCTGGTTGGGAAGGCGGTGTTATCATGGATGACAACAAAACTGTTTACTTATTTGAAGATGGTTCGCCTGGTATCCTTGGAAAATTTGTGGCTACATCTGCAGGTGATTTTACAGCTGGTCAAATGTATGTGTACAAACATGATGGTGCTTCTACTAAATGGATTAGTATTGAAAATAATTTAGACACTTTGGTAAACTTAAACACAGTTGCTATCCGCAGAGGAGCTACAATGTTTAACCGTTTGGAGTGGGGTGCATTGCACGCCGGTAAAATTTATATTTGCGAAACAGGGCGTGATAACTTTACTTATAATTCTGGTAATGCATTGAATGGTAGTATTTCTCCATCATTAACGGATGGTTATAAAATTCGTTACAAAATAGTAAACGGTGTTGATTTTCCGGGTACGGCCGCTGATGCTGCTGATTCTGTTCGTAAGGGCCGTTTCTTTGATTATTATGGCCGCGTAATTGAGTTTGATCCGGCAACAGATGCTGTTCGTTCTTTCCTTGAAGGTGGTCCATATACCAGTACTTCTACTTCAAAAGATTTACCTTACTATCCTAGCAAACATTTATCTAATCCTGATGGTATCGACTTTTTGACAATCAAGGGTAAAACTTACATGATGGTAGAAGAAGATTTAAATGGTACTAGTTACAATCGTATGCCTAATGGATTGACACAGACTGTTTGTGAATTATATCTTCTGGATATGTCAATTGTTAATCCTACTATTAATGATTTACAAAGATTATCTGCTTGTGCTCCGGGTGGAGAAATTACTGGTGCCGTTCAGGTTGACCAAAAGACTATTTTGGTGAATTGCCAACATCCTAACACAAGTAATGTTGCTCCTTACAATAACTCATTGACTTATGCTATCTCCGGTCTTGATGGTTCTGATAAATTGAGCATTTTCGAAAATCAGGAAGTAAAGGCATCTACCTTCTCAGTATATCCAAATCCAACAGCCCGCGAATTGCATTTGAGCAAATCAATGGATGTGGCCATCTACAGCATGACTGGTGCTCGTCTTAAAGTTTTACGTAACACGCAAACTGTTGATGTAAGCGATATGGCTGCCGGAACTTATTTTATCCGCAGTGCTGAAGGCGAAACATTAAAATTTGTAGTACAATAAATAATATTGATTTATTGCAACCGAAGCTTCGTAAGGAGCTTCGGTTCTTTCTGTTTTAAAGAGATTGATGAGATGAAAAAGATAACTGTTCTTGTTGCCGTTGTATTGCTTAGTGTTCTTGCTATTAGTGCCTTTGCACCGGCCGATAAGCAAAATGCAACCCTTGTAGAAGAACGTCAAACCGAACGCCTGAATCAGTTTTTGGTAAATGTTCAACTGCTTGAAAATCTGGTTTCGGCAAAAGCGCCATTAAACAAAGTGAAAGAACAATATTTTGCAGTTCGAGTAGCTTTTAAACAATGGGAGTATTTGGGAGAATATGCCGACCCTGCTCTTGTAAAAGATAAAATAAATGGCGCGCCTTTACGCAAAATCGAAAGAAATACTTTTGGGATGAACATTGTTGAGCCCAAGGGTTTACAGGCTTTAGATGAAATGATTTTTACTGAAGGTGCTTATGCTGAAGTGCATGTTTTACCTGTTGTTTCTGAATTGCTTGATGTGCTTACTGATTTGAAAAGCACTCGTTACCCGGTATATGACAGGGTAGTCATTGAGGCATCCCGAACAGAATTAATCAGGTTGTTTACTTTAGGCATTACAGGTTTTGATGTGCCCCTTTCAGGTCATTCTATAAAGGATGCCGAAGTAGTTATGCGTACCATAGGATCTGATTTGAAACTTTATCAGGAAACTTTTGCTAAGATAGATAAAGCAAAGGCAGAGGACTTGTTCGCAGAGTTGTCCTCCGGTATTCGTTATTTGAAAGAGCAACAGAATTTTGATAGTCTGGATAGATTGAAAATGCTGACGGAATATCTGAATCCTGTTTTTCAAAAATTACATTATTTTCATAAATTGTCGGGAATTGAAATGATACAGGAAGTGTCAAATTTCCTGCCTCCATTAAACCTCAACGCAGATAATATCTTCGCCGCAAATTTGCTTGACGAATCGAAATATATTGGCTTGCCGAATAAATTGAATACCCCTCAATTGGCCTCTTTGGGCAAAACGCTTTTCTACGATCCTATCTTGTCTTCTAATAACGAACGGTCCTGTGCCAGTTGTCATAATCCTATAAAAGGCTTTACAGACGGTATTCCCAAAAGTCTGGCAATGGGTTTTAAAGGGACAGTGAGCCGCAATTCCCCAACCTTAATCAATTGTGTTTACAGCGAACGATTCTTTCATGATTTGCGTGCGGAAGCCTTGGAAGATCAGATTGAACACGTAGTACTGAATGAAAAAGAATTCAATACCACCATTTTTAAAATACTCGATAAATTAAAGCAGAGCAGCGAATATCAACTGCTCTTTCAACAATGCTTTGAAAATACAAACGATGAAAACGCGATAAGTAATCAGAATGTTTCCTTTGCTATTTCGGCATTTGTCAGTTCTTTAAGAGCCTTCAATAGTCCTTTTGATAAATATGTCAGAAATGAATCTAAAGCTTTGAATGCTGAAGTAAAGCGTGGCTTTAATTTGTTTATGGGTAAGGCCGCTTGCGGTACTTGTCACTACGCGCCTTTGTTTAGCGGTACGGTTCCCCCACGCTTCGAAGAATCAGAAAGTGAAGTCCTTGGAGTTCCGGAAAATCCTTATGTAGCCAAGCTTCTATTAGATGCTGATATGGGAAGGGCCGGCGCAAGATTAAAGGAGCAAGTTGGCTTTTTCGAACACTCATTCAAGACACCTACTATTCGCAACATCTCGCTAACAGCGCCTTATATGCACAATGGCGCTTACAAAAATCTTGAAGACGTAATGGACTTTTATAACCACGGTGGTGGTATTGGCATAGGTTTGAATGTTGCTACGCAAACATTGCCAGCGGATAGTCTGCATTTAACGAAGTCGGAAATAAAAGACATTATCAGCTTTATGCAGTCTCTTACTGATACTGCAGGTCTTACATCCAAACCTGCTGTGCTTCCGAAATTTGACAAACATACTGAGTGGAATAATCGTAAAGTAGGTGGACTCTATTAAAATTCACCCTCTTTATAACCCTTGTTTATAAAGCCTTTCAAAGAAATCACCCTTTTGGGGTGAAAGTAGTTTTTAATCTACCGGATACTTTTGTAAGACAAAATATCAAGGTTATGAAAGCGATAATTACAGGTGTGTTTTTCTTCTTTTTCTCTTTTCATTTTGCCACTGCTTCTATTAAAGGAAAGGTGGTAAATGAACAAAGGAAACCTTTGGAAGGTATTGCAGTTTTATTGTTCGATTCTTCGGGTACTAAAATTATCAAATCAGTGCTGACTGAAGAAAACGGCACTTTTGATATTCCGTTTGCTACCTCAGGAACGTATTCTTTGAGTGTACGCAACAGCGGTTTCGAAACCTATGCGCTTAAAAATTTCAGTTATACCGGTGAATTGATTTTGCCGGATATTCAGTTGAAAGCCTCAGCAAAACAATTGAAGGAAGTGAGCGTCACCAACCAAAAACCACTTATAGAACTCAAAGCCGGGAAAGTGGTGATGAATGTTGACCAAAGCATTACTGCTGCGGCGTCTTCCATCTTTGATATGATTCAGCGCGCACCCAATGTCAGTATTGATAATAATGACAATATCGCACTGAAAGGAAGACAAGGGGTAAGAATAATGCTTGATGGTAAAATGATGGTTGTTCAGGGTGCCGAGCTGGTAAATTTGCTGAAGAGTATGCCGGCTACTTCCCTGGAAAGTATAGAACTGATGAGTAATCCCGGAGCGCAGTATGACGCCGCCGGAACAGCTGGTATCATCAACCTGAAGACGAAAAAAGAGAAACGAATGGGTTATAATGGAACAGCTAACCTCAGCCTTGCTCAAGGTGTTTATCCGAAATTAAATTTACCAGTCCTGTAATTGAGGTTAAGGCTGCTGTTTGATTTCGGATAAACACCTTGAGCAA
>DLGS01000091.1 GCA_002482815.1 Bacteroidetes bacterium UBA7688 | reverse complement strand
CGGCAATTTGTTTTTGTTCGAGGAATCGTTTCACATTTTCAGAAGCAACCATCAAAGAATCCAGGTTGTCACCCGAGATGTCAATCACAATTGGTTTCGGCAAGGGCGGTCCTCCACTTTCTTTATCCACGGTCACTTCAGCACCCGGCACACCTTGTACAGCTTTGCGGATACGCTCCATCATATCTGCGGTTGAAATGCCTTTTCGTTTTGCAAACTCGACATAGGCTACAGTAATCTTCCCTTTATTCGGAAAATCACCCACCTCACCACTGTTCGGATCAATCGCACCAACCGTTACGTTAGAAATTACTGACTTCACTGCAGGGTTTTTCTTTCCGGTTTTCAAATCTATATCCAATGCCTTGTAAACACGGTCTTCGAGTTTGCTCAATACGGTGTTGGTATAAGCCTGATCCGTACCTACCGGCATATTCAGGTATACATAAGTGAAGTTTGGTTCACCACTCGGGAAGAATACCACTTTAGGTTTGCGTACACTCATCAACACAATAGCGAAGATGAAAACACCTGCCATGATTAATAAGGTCTTTCCCGGATGGGCCAGAGATCGTTTCAGCCATTTGGTATACCAATCCTGGAATGCAGGCCATGTTTTGTTCTGGAAAGTATGAATCCATTTTTCGAAAACAAATTTTTCCAGCAAGACAAAACCATACAGGAAAATCAGGAAGTTACCAAAGCCCCATGATTGGAAGACATAAGCAATGGCAATGACAGAAAGGAAAATAATCATCACAATTTTATCCTTCTTGCTCCATTTGCGTTTACCGGTATCTGTGGCATCGTGCGGTTTCATAAAGTCCACCGCAAAAACCGGATTGATAATGTAAGCAACCAGCAATGAAGCAACCAAGGTAATAATCAAAGTGATCGGCAGGAAGAACATGAAGCTTCCGATTACACCTTTCCAGAAAGCCAAAGGAATAAATGGAATCAATGTGGTAACCGTTCCGGATAATACAGGAAGGAAAACCTCACCTGTAGCCAGTTTCGCAGCTTTCTTAATCGGCACTTTTCCGTTGTCAAATATCCTATGTGTATTCTCTATCACCACAATGGCATCATCGACGACTATCCCGAGTGCGAGCAGGAACGAGAACAATACAATCATGTTCAGCGTAAATCCGATACCCGGCAATACAAGAAATGCAATGGCACAAGACAAAGGAACCGACATCGCCACGAATAAGGCGTTGGTCACTCCCATAAAGAACATCAGAATAATCGTTACCAGTATAAAACCAATAATAATGGTATTGATCAGATCATGCAAAGTGGTTTTCGTAGAATCAGACTGATCGCCGGTAATAACGATGCTCAGATCTTTAGGTAATTCCTCTTCGTGCATTTTCTCCATCAGCTTCTCAATCTTTTCAGAAGCGTCAATCAGGTTTTGTCCTTTTGCTTTAATGACGTTAAGGGTAATTACATTTTTACCATCAAGACGGGCATAGCTCTTTTGTTCTTCAAAATTGTCGCGAACATCTGCGATATCTTTCAGGTAAATAGATTTGCCTTGTTGGTTACGTACAATCAAATCACCAATCTGCGATGCAGAACTAAACTCGTGACGGATGCTCAGGATACGCTTCTGGCGGTTCATTGCCACTTCACCGGCTGTTGCCGAAAAGTTTTCGTAAGCCACCGTATTTTCAATATCATTGAAAGTCATTCCGGCGCCCTGCATTTTGAACAGGTCTACATTGATCTGGATTTCGCGCTCTAAGGCACCTACCATATCCACGCGCTTGATTTCTTTCAATTCTTCAATTTCATCCTGTACCCTGTCCGCATATTTTTTCAGACGGTTCAGATCATAATTTCCTGAAATATTGACATACAAAATCGGCATTTCAGAGAGGTCAATATCTTTTACTTCAGGCTCGTTTGGCAAATTACTTGGCAGGTCAGTACGGGCTTTATCCACCGCGTCTTTTACATCCTGCTTAGCTTTGTCCACCTTCACATCGGTATTAAATTCCACTATCACAACTGAATAATCCTGGAACGAATTGCTGGTAACTTTCTTAACACCGGTCAGGTTTTTTACTTCCTTTTCGATTGGTTTGGTCACCAGGTTTTCCATGTTATCCGGAGAAGTTCCGGGATAAATGGTTTGTACAATAATTTGTGGCAATTTAATTTCTGGAAATTGCTCTTTGGGCAGACTGATGTAAGCCATCAGACCCACCAGTGTAATGATAACGGTCAGGATATAAATCGCTGTCCTGTTATCAATCGCCCAACTGGAAGGCTTAAATTCTTTAAAAGTATCTTTCATCGGAAGATTGATTATTTTCTTATTGTTGAAGTATGATTATGGGTGCAAATACTTTGATTCGTTTAGGCAGAATTATTTCTGAATAATAATCGTTTCTCCTTCATCGATATCACCAAAACCTTCTGTAATGATTTTATCTCCGGCTTTCAAGCCTTCCAGCACTTCAACTAAACCATTTGAGTTTTTTCCGGTTTTTACCAATACTGATTTGGCTTTGTTTCCTTCAGCCACGTAGAGCATTTCACCTGCAGCCGTATTCTGAATAACCTGCACCGGAACAACCAAAGCGTTTTTGTGTTCGTAATTGGAGATTTTCATTTTACAGGACATGTTCGGATAGATTTTTGAGTTGTTACCCAATCTGATTTGAACCAGGAATGCACGTGAAACCGGGTCAACCTGCTTGGCAACGTAATTGATTTTAGTAACGATAGAATCATTCAGGTCAGGGAAAACCAAAGTAACCTTGTCGCCCGTTTTTACCTTTCCGATATAGTTTTCACCAAGGTTGGCTTCTGCTTTCAGTTTATCAAAACTTACTACGCGGATACCGGTTTGGCCAGGGCTGGCCATATCACCTGTTTTCAGGGAAACATTATCCACTGTTCCGGAAATCGGAGAGACAATGCGGTACATATTGCGCTGAGCGACCAAGGCTTCTTTTTGTTTGGCTGCACCTTCATATTGGGCTTTTGCCTGCATCAGCTGCACCTCAGAACCGATGTTTTGTTTCCAGAGGTTATTTTGTTTTTCATACAAAGATTTAAACAAGGTCAGCTGCACCTCAGAAGCTTTGATTTGCTGCTCAATTGCAGCAGCATCCAATGTTGCCAGAACCTGCCCGCGTCCAACTTTTTGGCCGGATTGAACATTTACACTGGTAATCACACCCGGAGCCTGAGGTGTTGCCAGAACGTTTTCGTCACCAACAATTTGAGATTGAACTTCGATGTATGAGCTGAAATCAGCAGGTGTCAATTCCATTACAGCAACAGCTGTGGCTTTACGTGGGTTATTTTTGCCGGATTCTGCTTCAAGGGTTTTTATTTTTGCATCGATTGCAGCGCGTTCCTGTTTCAGTTTCGCAAGTTCTGCATCTTTGTTGCCTTTATTTTCGCCACCGCAGGATGCCAATAATATAGACGCTGCTATGATAGTACTGATTCGTTTCATTATTCTTATTTTGAGGGAGATTTTTTAAAGTGATTTTATTTTAAAAGGCCTAATGATTTTTGAAGATCAGCCTGCGCATTAATAACAGATTGCAGAGCAGCGAAATAATTGTTCTGTGCTTGCAAATAGTCGGATTGAGCTAACACAACATCCTGGTTGCTGCCAACACCGGCTTTGTACTTTTTCTTTGAAAGATCCAGAACACTGTTAGCTAAATCCATGGTACGTTTTCTGCTTTCGATTGTTTGCAATGAATTCGTCAAGGTAGCTCTTGCAGATTTGGTCTGGAAATCGATTCCGAGTTTTGTGTTTTCCAAATCGTTTTCTGCTTTTTTCACTTTCAGTTTAGCAGAGCGTACTCTGCTTCTTCTCTGGAAACCATCAAAAATGGGAACGTTCAATTGTAATCCAGCAAATGAAAATCCGGGATATGGTTTGTTGATCAGATCATCGAATTTGTTGGCAGACCTGTTGTAACCGATACTTCCAAAAGCTGATAAGGTTGGCAAACCTTCGTAGCGGTATCTTTTCAGGTCATATTGTTGAAGCCGTAATGAAGTCGATGCCAACTGAAACCCTAAACGGTTTTCATATTGAACATCCTGAAGAATAAGTGCATTAGCCGCTTCCAGATTTTCCAGCATGCCATCATCAGTAAGTTTGATAGGCGTATTCAGGTCCATGCCCATTGTATATTTCAACATGCGCTCACTGACGTCAATCATATTGGCAAGGCCAAGACTATCTGCCTGCAAATTGCTCAACTGCACTTCCATCCTGTTGACTTCCAGCTTCTCAATCATTCCATTTTCATAGGTGATTTGCAGATCGCGGGTTGTATTGCGCAACAATTCCAGACTGCTGTTCATCAGATCAAATTGCCTGTGGGCGATGATGAGTCCGAAATATGCTTTCTGTATATTGTAGCGGATATCTTCCATCTTCATACTGGCACTGTAGCGAGCTAGTTCCATCAGTGTTTTGCGAGCCTGAAGAGCAACGATGACACTACCATTAAATAATAACTGGCTACCATTTAGTTGGCCAACACTGCTCAGTTTCGGGGAAAAGCCCAAAGGGACAAAATCACCCGGAGGTAAACCAGCAAACTGACTTGGCAAAAATTGTTGCTGTACATCAAAAAACTGCGTGTATCTGCCATCACCACTAATTTGAGGTAAGGCACTACCGGTTACTTCGGCGTTTTGTGCCTTTTGTAATTCCACATCAATTTGGGCATTTTTTGCTGCTGCAGAATTTTTCAAGGCATAATCCACACATTCCTTCAGACTAAGCTGCACTGTTTCCTGTGCAACAGCCGTAAGTGGAAGAATGGAAACGGATAAAAATAAAAGGGATAATAATCGTCTCATAATTTGTTTTTACTTTAGGTATTGTTCTTTGTATTTACGGTATAATTTTTCTCCTTTGGGTGTCATAATGCCATACATAAAATGCTCCATAATGGTCATATTTACCAATCGCAGGTCGAATCTGTCATGAACAATCATATTTGGCATCATCACCATCATACAACTCTCCATATGGAAACGGGAAAGAATTTCAGTATTAATTTCCGCCCTGTAATTGCCTTCCAGAATACCCTGATCAAGATTTCGTTTCACTGTTGCGACATCCCTTTCCATATTTTTACGGAATTGCTCATATCCATCCGGATAAAAGCGTTGCAACTCGAAAATAATCAGCGGATTTACTTCTTTATAAAGATTGTCGAAACTGGCTTTGATTTTTACAAAACCTTCCACTGCATTTTCAGCCTCTGCCTGCAGTGCGTCACAGCGTTCACAAATCGTATCCTTATACCACACCATAGAATCAGTAACTATGGTATTTTTGTTGTCAAAATGCTGGTACAGGGTTTTCTTTGAAATACCGGACCGCCGGGCCACATCATCCATCGTTACAGATTTGAAGCCGTATTGCTTGAATAATTCGATAGCACTATGCATGATTTTGACACGCACATCCATCATTTTTGTATTTTCTTCCATCATCACGATGCAAAACTATGGAAACATTTTTTATAAAAAACGTTTCCTGTGGCTATTTAGTTTTTTTGGGAGTTCTATAACAAATTCAAAGAGCGGACTATAATTCTTCGAAGTTGTGGTATTTTTTTTCTATAAAAACAAACTGACGCAATCAGCCATTAAGATTGTCGTTTCTGCACATTGCTTTCAACTTTTGTTCTGCTATTTTGCACTATAATTATATTATTATGGCAAAAATTACCGCTTTCAATTTCATAACACTGAATGGATTTTTCAAAGGAATCAATCATGATATCAGCTGGCACCGGCACGGCGCGGAAGAAAGTAAATATTCACAGGAGATGCTTGCCGAAGATAATCTTCTGCTATTTGGCAGAACCACCTTTGAAATGATGGCCGGATTCTGGCCGACACCTATGGCTATTGAGCAAGACCCCATTGTAGCAAAAGGAATGAACGATGCAGAAAAAATCGTTTTTTCAAAAACGCTGAAAGAAACAGACTGGAGCAATTCCACCATTGTCAGAGATAATATTATTACTTATACAAAACAACTAAAGGAAAACTCGGCAAAAAACATTGCTCTGCTGGGCAGCGGTTCTGTGCTCACTCAGCTTGCGGAGGAAAATCTGATTGACGAATATCAGATAATGATAGATCCTATTGCCATCGGAGCCGGAACGCCCCTTTTAAACGGAGTAAAACAACCAATGCCACTGAACCTTATTTCATCTAAAATCTTTAAAAGCGGAACTGTTCTTCTATGCTA